>NZ_JBFTOU010000011.1:0-147525 GCF_056398125.1 Pseudomonas sp. 05L36
CCGCATGCCCACATGCGGTGGGGCTTAATGCCTCTTCCACCGGGACACGACTGCTAAGCTTATCCACAATTGCTGATGCAAAAATCAGCAATCCGCCCTGGGTCAATTTTCAATCGGCAGGGTGGGTCAGTTTTCAATCAGCGCCGACACGAAGCCGGCTTTTTCAACACAATCGGCCGTCTGCTGCCTGTCGCCACGGGTAGCTCTATTTTCTACGGAGGGGATGATCGACAACGTTCGATCTCAGGAGGTTTACCATTCCGTATGCGGCTCTGAATGGTTTACTTGCAGACCGACAGCGTGGTGACATCTTAAAAGTCCCGAGTTCGATTCCACCGAACACCATAACCAGCTGATTTATTAATAGTTACTAGTTGGGGTACGCCGAATTTTCCAACGAACTCCAGACACCCGAAAAACCTAGCCCCGCCGAAACATACCGTTCGTCTGGTGCCGCACCATACAAAACAAAGCCCCTACAGAAATGCAGAGGCTTTGTTGTTTCCGAGCTTTAAAAAAGCGCTTTCAGTGCCCCGCGCTCTGACCACCATCCACATGCAGGATTTCGCCGGTAACGAACTTGGCGCCGTCCAGATACACGACTGCTTGTGCAATATCATCGATCTCGCCCATGTGCCCGACCGGGTGCAGATTGCCCAATGCTGCGTGGGTTTCTTCGCCGTGCATCGGGGTCTTGATGATGCCCGGGCTGACGGCGTTTACCCGAATCCCGCGCTTGGCGTATTCGATGGCCAGGGATTTGGTTGCCGCGTTGAGGCCGCCCTTGGTCAGCGATGCCAGTACCGATGGCACGCCGTCGATGGCGTGGTCCACCAGGCTGGTGGTGATGTTGACGACGTGGCCGCTGCCCTGTTTTTCCATCTCGGCGATGGCGAGTTGGGTGATGTAGAAGAAGCCGTTGACGTTCACCGACAACACATTGGCGTAGTCCTCCGCGGTGTACGCGGTGAACGGCTTGGCGATGAAGATCCCGGCGTTGTTGACCAGGGTGTCGATGCGACCGAAACGGGAAATCGCTTCACGGATGACGCGTTGGGCGGTTTCCGGCTCGCCGATGTCACCGGCCACTGTGTGAATGTCCGGATCGGTGGACGGCTTGATCGAGCGCGATGTGGCGACGATCCGGTAACCGAGTTCACGGAAGGCTTTGACCATACCGTCGCCGAGACCTTGGGATGCGCCGGTGATTACGATGACTTTTTTCGAACTGCTCATGATGAATACCTCTGACAATTAAAAGTGGGGTAGAAATCTGTAATCAGGCTTCGGCCGGTGCCTTGGCCATTTGTCTCAACATCTGTTCGTAGTACTCGACCGATTGCGAGCCGGACACCAGGTGATGACCGTTCAGCACCATGGCTGGGACCGAGTTGATGCCGTGCTGCTGGTAGTAGGTTTCAAGTTCCCGAACCTCATCGGCGAACGCACCGGACGTCAGCACCTCTTGTGCACTTGCCCCATCCAGCCCCGCTTCAGCCGCCAGACGCACCAGCGCCTGGTGATCACTCGGGTTCTGGCCTTCGCTGAAATAGCCCCGAAGCAAAACCTTCTTCAGCTCGACTTGCCGCCCTTCCTGCAACGCCCACAGCAACAAACGGTGCGCATCGAAGGTGTTGTAGAAGTGCGTGCGCTTCTCCAGATCGAACTTGAAGCCGATGGCTTCGCCGCGAGCGATCTGCATGGCCTTACCGGCGGCGATGTCGTCGGCGGTTCTCCCGTACTTGCGCATCAGGTGCTCGACCGCTTGCTCACCTTCGGCCGGCATGTTCGGGTTCAGCTCGAACGGCTTGTAGGTCAGCTCGACCGAGACCTCCCCGGCCACGTTTTCGATCGCCTGCTCCAGCGCCGTCGCCCCCAGTGCGCACCAGGGGCACACCACATCGGAGATGAAATCGATGGTGACGGAGGACGTCATGACTTCCCCTCTGCCTCGGCCAGTTGCTTGCGGTACTGGGTGGTGGTGATGCCGGCGTAACCCCAGTTATCGGTGTCGACTTCCTCGATCACGATGTGGGTCAGGTCAGGGCGTTTGTTGAGGACGCGTTCCAGTGTTTCAGTGATTTCGGCAATCACCTGAGCTTTCTGCTCAGTGGTAACGCCATCGCGGGTGATGCGTACGGTTACGAAAGGCATGAGGGAAACTCCAGTGACCTTCCCGTCGGGATGATGGGAGAGGCGTTGGAGATGAATGTATGGGGTTGGCGGGAGGGGATAAAGGTGGGAGCGGGAACTTCATTCGTTACGTGGTGTAATTAGTGCTGTAGAACGCCCGGCTCGCCCGAAGGCGTCCCGCACACAGCTGCCATGGCGATGCACTGCGAGGACATAAATGTCCGCGGTGCGAATGACGGCACAACTTGCTCCGGGCGGCGTTCCGACGATGGAGCCGAGAGCGCTGCGTTTAACCCGTAAACACGCGTTATCGTTGACGACCATCGCGAGCGAGCTCCTACAGGGGATTGTAGTGGTGCTTCAGTCGGTGAGTTTCGGCAAGCGTTGCCGGGCGATGTCGAGCATGTCGTTGCCGTCCTGGGTCAGCAGGTACAGGGCGCTGACGATCTTGGGGATGTCGCTCGCTTCGGCCTGTTTGAAACACGTGCAATAAAGGGTTTCGAGCAGGTCGCTGGCGGCGCGGATGCGTTGTCGGGCCGCGTCGAGGATCTCGATGGGGTCGGCCTCGGTATCGATGACCAGCACCGGGGTTTCGCTGTAGCTGGATTTAAGCGACTGATAGCGTTCGGTAGATGTCTTTAGCGAGGGCATTGATGTCTCAGTCCTGTAAGAGATCGGAGGTGATCCGGCAGGCCGCCACAGTATTTTCAGCCGCGCTAAAACTATGAAGAGTGTGGCGAAGCAGAGCAATACAGCCGCAATGGACAGGTTTTGTAGGGCGTTTACTGCCTTGGGAGGAATGCTCCTACGCACCCCCCAGGGTTTTATCGAAGAATGCTTCTACAGGAAATGATTCCTACAAAGCTGCGCAGAAAAATATGTAGGGTGCTCGATGGGCCGGACTCAATCGACTGCCGGTGCGGGAGGACGTCGCGACGCCGCATCAAGGTCGAGCAATCCTCGGCCGTAGGCTTCACTGTTGGCGTAGAGACCGGTCCGGTTTGCGGTTTCAAGCAAGTGGTTGCGCACTTGCTGTGCACTCATTTCTGGGTACAGGCTCTGGACTGCCGCCAACGCGCCACTGACCAACGCGGCGGCGGGGGACGTACCGGCAGTCTGGACGTATTTGCCGTCCTTGCCAGTGGTCAGCAATCCCTGGTCTGCGCCTGAGTCCCCACCAGGAACGGCGATGCACCAGGCCGCGGCGACACCACAATAGTTAGATTTGCCATTGATGGCACTACCATCGTTTTTCAATGCAACTACGGCGATCCAGCCCTTTTCCAACTCAGGGATGGCAAGGGGTAAACCCGGCTCTGCAAGAGGCTCTCGTTTGAGTTCATTACCGGTCGGAAACACAAATACCGCGCCTTGCTGAACCAGTTTTCGCGCGCTCGTCAGCGAGTCGGGCATGATCTGTTTGTAACGTGCTTCAGTGATTTCCGTTGCTGGAATGGCATTGGCCCACGAGTTGTTGAATATGCGCGCACCGAGATCGAACCCGGCTTGCCAGGAGCGGGAAATCTCACTGTCGAAGAAGAAGGGTTCGTTGTCGTCACCGAAACGGTAGGGGATCAGTTGAGCGTTGAACGCAACGCCGTGCATACCCCGGCCGTCTTTGTTGGCGGCCAGAATGCCGGCCATTTGAGTGCCGTGGCCAACGCGATCATGGGTACCGGGACGATTCTCGACATAGTCAAAACCGGGGTCGCGGACCCTGCCTTGAAATTCTGGCAGTTCGGCGTTCAGGCCTGAGTCAATCAACGCGACTGGTACGCCTTGGCCGGTGCCGCCACGTGCGTACAGGCGTGATGCCTGGATGACCGCCAACCCCTTTTGAGCGTGATACTCGGCTGTTTCGAATGTGCCCGGTTTGATTGCGGGCTTTTCGGGCGTGGTCAGACATCCACTGAGCAGCAGCGGCACTGGCAGCAACAGAGCAAATGGAAAAACAGTTCGTTGAAACATGATCGGTCCTTCGGCAGGGGCCGCGCACATCAGGCCTCCTGTTGTCATGAAGACTTCGCGCAGCGTTACGGGTGTGGGGGTGAACCATACCTGTGGGGGGAGACGGGCCGTCAGGTGGCAAAGTGCTCTGTGTGTTTCGATCTGTGGCGTCAGCAGGGCGTGTTGAGGCTGTATCATCCCGTATCGTTTATGCCCCGACCTTTTCTCGATTCGCTGCGATCACCGACTAGTCTTTTGGCTTTGCAGCGGTCAACGGAGTGACAGCTTATGCACAACACCCTGGAACAGGTTTTCGGTTATCCACAATTTCGACCCGGTCAGGAGGCGGCCGTCAGTGCCGTGCTGGCCGGGCGTTCGGCGGCGGCGATTTTCCCCACCGGTTCCGGCAAATCCCTTTGCTACCAATTGCCGGCGCTGTTGCTGCCGCACCTGACGCTGGTGGTCTCGCCGTTGCTGGCGTTGATGCAGGATCAGTTGGCGTTCCTGCAGCGCCACGGCATCTCGGCGGGCAGTATCGATTCGGCCCAGAGCCGCGATGACGCCAGTGATGTCATGGCCCGTGCCAAGTCCGGCGAGTTGAAGATTCTGATGATCTCAGTGGAGCGCCTGAAGAACGAGCGCTTCCGGCATTTTCTGCAGCAGGTGCCGATCTCGCTACTGGTGGTGGACGAGGCGCATTGCATTTCCGAATGGGGTCATAACTTTCGCCCGGACTACCTCAAGCTTCCTGACTATCAACGCCAGTTCAACATCCCGCAGGTGCTGCTGCTGACCGCAACGGCGACGCCCAAGGTCATCGCCGACATGCAGGCGAAATTCGCCATCGCCGCCGAGGATGTAGTGACCACCGGTTTCTATCGCCCGAACCTGAATTTGCTGGTGGAGCCTGTTCGCGGAGCGGACAAGCGCAGGCGCCTGGTCGAATGGATGAGCCAGCGTCCGGACCAGCCGGGCATCGTCTATGTCACCTTGCAAAAAACCGCCGAGCACATCGCCGAACACCTGAACCGCAATGGCATTCAGGCCGAGGCTTATCACGCCGGGTTGCCCCATGAGCAACGGGAAGCGATCCAGCGTCGCTTCATGGGCGGGCAGTCCAATTGCATCGTCGCCACCATCGCCTTTGGCATGGGCATCGACAAGAGTGACATCCGCAACGTGGTGCATTTCGACCTGCCAAAATCCATCGAAAACTACAGCCAGGAAATCGGCCGCGCCGGGCGCGACGGGCAGCCGTCGGACTGCCTGGTGTTGGCCAACCGCGACAGCCTCAACGTGCTGGAGAATTTCGTTTACGGCGACACGCCCGAGCTGGATGGCATCCGTTGCGTGCTTGACGAGATGCATGCCGCAGCACCCGAAGGCCAGTGGGAGTTTCTGCTGGGACCGTTGGCCGATCAGAGCAATATTCGCCAGTTGCCGCTCAAGACCTTGCTGGTGCAACTCGAGTTGCGCGGGTTGATCGCCCCGCGCTATGCGTACTACGCCGAGTACCGTTTCAAGTATTTGCTGGAGCCCGAGGCGCTATTGGCGCGTTTCGAAGGCGAGCGCAGGGATTTTGTCGCTGCGATCATCCAGACTTCCAGCCGCGCCCGGACCTGGGCCACGGTGAATTTCGAAGCGTTGTACGAGCAGCACCAGGCCGAGCGCAGTCGGGTGGTCAAGGCGCTGGATTACTTCCAGGAGAAGGGTTGGGTGGAGCTCGAAAGCAAGCAGATGACCGAGGTCTACAGCGTGCTGCAAAGCGGGTTCGACAACGTCGCGTTGAGCGAGGAGCTGCACGGCTATTTCACTCGGCATGAGCACACCGAAGTCGCGCGGATTCACGCGATGCTGGATCTGTTCGCTACCGACCGATGCCTGGGTTATCGCCTGGCCGAATATTTCGGTGACCACAATGCACCGCAGCAATGTGGACACTGTTCGGTGTGTCATGGACAGGTGGCGCGGCTACCGGCACCACCGGAGTTGCCGGCGCTTGTGGATAAAAATTTCGAAACGCTGTGTGGCGATTTTATCCACAGGCACGAGCAGCACACGGGCAACGTGCCCTCGGCTGAACGCGTGACACGGTTTCTGTGCGGGATCAGTGTGCCGTTGTTCACCAAGCTCAAGGCAAGGACGATTTCGGGGTTTGCGGCGCTGGAAGATTATCCGTATGCCGGGGTGCGGGAGTGGGCCGAGCAACATCTGGCAGGCTGAACCGTATCCCCTGTGGGAGCGAGCTTGCTCGCGATGAGGCCGGCACATTCAACAGTGATGGTGACCGACAAATCGCCATCGCGAGCAAGCTCGCTCCCACAGGGATTTGCGGTGTATTCAAAGGGCTACATCCATCCGCTGAATGTTGCTCATCACAGGAATAAATTTCAAAAAAAACCAGTGGCTGACTATGGTGATGACTGTCTTCGGATCGCCAACAAGAGAACAAAACATGAGCCAGACACCGTTGAATATTCAGCGCGCCGCCGTCATCGGCGCGGGCACCATGGGCCGTGGCATTGTCATGTGCCTGGCCAACGCCGGAGTGGCCGTGCAGTGGCTCGACAATAACCCGCAGATGCTGGAGCAGGCGCTGGTCACCGTGGCGGACACCTATGCCCACAACGTGCGCCAGGGCCGCATTGACCAGAGCGAAGCCGATGCCCGTGTGGCGCGCGTTACGGCGGCAGAGGGTTATACGGCCATCCGCGATGTCGACCTGGTCATCGAAGCGGTGTACGAAAATCTTGAGCTCAAACAGAAAATCTTCCGCGAGCTCGATGGCCTGCTCAAACCTGAAGCGATTCTGGCGAGCAATACTTCGGCGCTGGACATCGACGCCATTGCTGCGATTACGGGTCGCCCGCAGCAGGTCCTGGGCCTGCACTTCTTCAGTCCGGCGCACATCATGAAGCTGCTGGAAATCGTCCGTGGCGCGCAGACTGCACCGGCAGTTCTCGACGCGGCACTGGCGCTCGGCCAGCGCATGGGCAAGGTCAGTGTGGTGGCGGGCAATTGCGACGGCTTCATTGGCAACCGCATGCTCAATACCTACGTGCTCGAAGCGCGAAAAATGCTGCTGGAAGGCGCTTATCCCTACCAGGTGGACGCAGCGCTGCAAGGGTTCGGTTTCGCCATGGGGCCGTTCCGCATGTTCGACGTGGTGGGTGTCGACCTGCAGTGGCGCGCCCGGCAACTGTCCGGTGTCGGGCAGGACGCTCCAGAGGTTCAGGTGGATAACCGACTGTGCGAAATGGAGCGCTTTGGCCAGAAGAGTGGCAATGGCTATTACCACTACGAGCCGGGCAGTCGCCAGGCCGAACACGATCCGCAGGTCGACGCACTGGTGCTTCACGTCAGTGAGGCGTTGGGGTTCCAGCGCCGCGAGATCAGCCCGGAAGAAATTCTCGAGCGCTGCTTGCTGGCACTGGTCAATGAAGGCGCGAAGATCCTTCAGGAGGGCATTGCCAGGTCGGCTCACGACATCGATCTGGTCTACCTCAATGGTTACGGATTCCCGGCGGACAAGGGCGGGCCGATGGCCTGGGCGGATCAGCAGGGACTGGCGGACATTCATCGGCGCTTGATGGACCTTGAGACGCGTCAGGGCGATCACTGGCAACCGGCGCGGGTGATTGGTGAGCTGGCGGCGGCTGGCAAGGGCTTTGCAGACAAGTGATTCATGTGGCGCCTGCTCGCGAATGATCGCGACGCGGTTTCACCTTAGACTGCAGAACCCACTCCAGGAACTGACACTGATGTCCAACCCGGCAATCCAACGCACCGACTACCCGCACTTCCAACCCATCACCACCCGCTGGCACGACAATGACGCCTACGGTCACGTCAACAACGTTACCTATTACAGCTTCTTCGATACGGCGGTGAACACTTACCTGATCGAAGTCGGCGGCCTGGATATCCATGGCGGTGAGGTGGTGGGGTTCGTGGTGAGCTCGGCCTGTGATTACTTTGCATCCATTGCCTTCCCGGACCGCATCGAGATCGGTCTGCGGGTGGGCAAGCTGGGCAACAGCTCGGTGCAATACGAACTGGCTGTGTTCAAGCAAGGGGAAGACGAAGCCTGCGCGGCAGGGCGCTTCGTGCATGTGTTTGTCGATCGTGCGTCGAATCAACCCGTGGCGATTCCTGCCGGGTTGCGCGGGGCGCTGGAGTGTCTGGTGGTTCAGTAAGGCAAAAAAAATCGCAGCCCTTGGGCTGCGATTTTTGATGTACCAGTTATAGCGAGGCGATGGATGCCTTAGTCGTCGTCGTGCCAGCGATGCTTGTGGTGGCCATAGGCATGACCGCGGTGACGGTGGCCGTCACGGTAGTAACGACGATCGTCATGGTCACGATACGAACGACGACCGCCGCCTTCATCATCGTACTCTTTGCCCATGTAGTTACCCAGCGCACCACCGGCACCGCCGCCTGCTGCGGCACCGATCAGGCTGCCGCTGGTGCCGCCCATGCTGCGGCCGACCACGTTACCGCCTGCTGCGCCCAACGCACCGCCAAGGGCTGCTTCGCCACGGCTGTGTTTGTTTGCGCCGACGGCGCTACCACCCGCGCCACCCAGGGCTGCGCCGATGGTGGAACCTGTACTGCCGCCTAACGACTGACCGACGACCGAGCCTAGAACCCCGCCCAATGCGCCGCCTACACCGGCTTCGGTGGTGCCGCCAGCAGACGCGATACCGCTGACCAGGCCAAGGGACAACAAGAGAATCGAGGAGAACTTCATGGAGGAACCTCAAGGGGATGACGGCGCGATCCTGAGGCTCTGGAATGGGCGTGACAATCGAAATCCGACGAATAACACGACCTGTATACAATATTGCAAGTTACTGTTTTTCGGGCGGAACTTAACGTTTTTTTGCCGGTCTTTTACTACTTCGCAAAGGCCGTCTTCATGAGAAAGCGGCCTTTTTTGTGGGCGAAAGAAATGTGTTGGATCCGGAAGGCTCGTTGAGTGATCTGGCCTCATCGCGAGCAAGCTCGCTCCCACAGGGATTTCAGTCGAACGCAGATTTTGTGAACAACAGAAAAAACCTGTGGGAGCGAGCTTGCTCGCGATGGGGCCAGTTCAGACAACACATTACGCAGACCTGGCCATGATCAACCCGGTCTCACTCGCCGCTTCCAACCGGATCGCCACAAACTTCGATGTTGGCGTATGGCTGCCATCGCCGATGCTTTCCAGCGGCACCAACGGGTTCACTTCCGGATAGTAGGCCGCCGCTTGCCCGGCCGGGATATCAAACGCCAGCAGCGTGAAGCCTTTTACCCGACGTTCAACACCATCGTCCCAAAGCGAAACGATGTCCGCCTTCTGCCCCGGCTTGAAGCCCAGGCGGATGATGTCGGCTTCGTTGACGAACAACACATCGCGCTGTCCCTTCACGCCGCGATAACGGTCGTTGAGACCATAGATCGTGGTGTTGTACTGATCGTGGGAACGCATCGATTGCATGATCAGATCCGGCAGCACCCCGGTGGCGCGGGTACGTTCGTGCACCAGATCCTCGGGCAGGCTGTTTGGCTTGAAATTGGCCCGGCCCGATGCAGTGTTCCACTTGCGCGCACCGGCACTGTTGCCCAGGTAGAAACCGCCCGGATTCCTGACCTTCTCGTTGAAGTCCTTGAAGCCTGGAATGGTCTCGGCAATCAGGTCACGGATACGACGGTAATCGGCCACCAGCCAATTCCAGTCCACCGGGTGGCTGCCCAGGGTCGCGGCAGCGATGCCGGCCAGGATCGCCGGTTCCGAACGCATCTGGTTCGACAGCGGCTGCAGTTGACCATTGGAGGCGTGGACCATGCTGAACGAATCTTCGACAGTCACCGCTTGCGGGCCTTCGGTCTGGATATCGATGTCGGTGCGGCCCAGGCACGGCAGGATCAGCGCATCCTTGCCGTGGGTCAAATGGCTGCGGTTGAGCTTGGTGCTGATCTGCACGGTCAGGTCGCAGTTCTGCAGGGCCTGGAACGTGCGTGGGCTGTCCGGCGTGGCTTGGGCGAAATTGCCGCCCAGACCGATAAAGACTTTCGCCCGGCCTTCAGCCATCGCATGAATCGCCTCGACCACGTTGTGGCCGTTGTGGCGCGGCACCTTGAACTGGAAGCGACGCTCCAAGGCATCGAGGAACGCCACTGGCGGACACTCGTTGATGCCCATGGTGCGGTCGCCCTGCACGTTGCTGTGACCACGCACCGGACATAAACCGGCACCGGGCCGGCCGACGTTGCCGCGCAGCAGCATCAGGTTGGCGATTTCCTGGATGGTCGCCACCGAATGCCGGTGCTGGGTGATGCCCATGGCCCAGCACATGATGACGTTCTTGCCCTTGGCGTACATGCGCGCCGCTTGTTCGATCTCCACCAGCGTCAGGCCCGACTGCTCGACGATCTGCTCCCACGGCGTTTCGTCGATGGTCGCCAGGTACTCCAGCACATTGGCGCTATGTTCATTGAGGAAGTCGTGGTCGAACACCGCCGGTGCACCGGTTTTCTGCGCATCGCGCTCCCACAGCAGGAGGAATTTCGCCATGCCGCGCATGATCGCCATGTCGCCGCCCAGGGCCGGGCGGAAGAATGCGGTGTTGGTTGGCCTGTCGCCGTTGGTGAGCATTTCGATCGCGTGCTGCGGGTGCTGGAAACGTTCCAGGCCACGCTCCTTGAGCGGGTTGATGCACACCACTTGAGCGCCGCGCTTCACCGCTTCGCGCAGCGGTTCGAGCATCCGCGGGTGGTTGGTACCGGGGTTCTGGCCCCAGACGAAAATAGCGTCGGCGTGTTCGAAGTCGTCGAAGGTCACAGTGCCTTTGCCGACACCGACGCTTTGCGACATCGCGACACCGCTGGCCTCGTGACACATGTTCGAGCAATCAGGGAAGTTGTTGGTGCCATAGGCGCGCACGAACAGCTGATAGAGAAAAGCCGCTTCGTTGCTGGCCCGACCCGAGGTGTAGAACTCTGCCTGATCCGGGCTCGACAAGCCGTTCAGGTGTTTGGCGATCAGCGCGAACGCGTCGTCCCAGCTGATCGGCTTGTAGCGGTCGGTTTCGGCGTCGTAGCTCATCGGCTCGGTCAGGCGGCCCTGATATTCGAGCCAGTAGTCGCTTTGCTCCAGCAGCGAAGTGACGCTGTGTTTGGCGAAGAATCTGGCGTCGACCCGGCGTTTGGTCGCTTCCCAGTTCACCGCCTTGGCGCCGTTCTCGCAGAACATCACCATGCCGCCTTCTTTAGAATCACCCCAGGCGCAACCAGGGCAGTCGAAGCCGCCGTTCTTGTTGGTCTTGAGCATCATGCGCAGGTTTTTCAGCGCGTTGTCGCTGCTCAGCCAGGCCTGTGCGACGCTGATCAGTGCGCCCCAACCACCGGCCGGGCCTTTGTAGGGCTTGTAGCGAGGGACAGGTGTCTGGTCGGCTTGACGGTGTTGACTCACGCTTGTTTCTCCAACGTTGGGCTGTAGACCCGCGGTGCATTCTTCTGTGGCAGATGGATGAGGTTGAGGTTGTGGCGACGGGCCCATTGCACGGCAAGGCCCGTGGGCGACGACAGGCTGACCAGGGTCTGGATGCCGGCGCGCAAGACTTTCTGGATCAATTCGAGGCTGCAGCGGCTGGTGACGATCGCCAGCCCGCCAGCGGTCGGGATCTTCTGGCGGATCAATCCGCCGATCAGTTTGTCGAGGGCGTTGTGCCGACCGATGTCTTCGCGACCCAGCAGCAACTCGCCCTGATCATTCATGAACACCGCGGCATGTACCGCACCACTGTGCTGGCCAAGGGGCTGGAACGCGCCGATGCGCTGGCGCAGGCCGTCGAGCCATTCGGCAGGCGGCAAGGGTGCGCCAGGCAACACCTGAAGCTCGGGGAGTGCCTGCTCCACTGCTTCCACACCGCACAGCCCGCAACCGCTGGTGCCGGCCAGTTGCCGACGCTGCTGCTTGAGGTTCCAGAAGGCGCGGTTGGCGATGGTCACTTGCGCGTATTGCGCCGAGCCAGAGCCGGTCAGTTGCAGGTCATAAATATCAGTGGCGTCCTCGATGATCCCGCTGCCCAGGCTGAAACCGACAATGAAGTCTTCGAGGTCCGTGGGTGTCACCAGCATGACGGCCTGGCTGATGCCGTTGTAGGCAATCGCCAACGCGACTTCCTCGGCCAGCGCGGTGCTGGTCGATTCCGTGTCTGCAAGGTTGCTGTAACTGTATGTCTGGCTGGCGGCGGGCGCGGGCGTTTCGAGGGCAGGCGCCGCGCAGACTGGGCGCTTGGTGTTCATGGCATCACCGACGGTTTGATCAGCTTTAAGACTAGGCGTGACAACTTGTCACGTCTAATCGTTAGTACTGATGTACCGATAGATACTGTCGATCAAGCACTGGGCAACGATTGTCGATAAATCGCGAAACAGGCCTCCGCCAAGGCCGAGCGTGGCGCGCTGCGACGCATGATCAGCCCCAGCCGGCCCACGGTCTGGGCGTTTTCGATCGGTTGCAGGCGCAGATGATCGGTCAGCTCTTCCAGACCTCCGTCCAACGGCATCACGGCGCAGCACAAGCCACCGTGCACAGTTTGTAAAAGTTGATGCACGGCATCCGTTTGCAACAGCGGCTGTGGGGTGAGGCCGCGGCTGTGGAAGTTGTGGTCGATGGATTGGCGAAAGTGCATGCCGCTGGTGAGCATGCCCAGTGGCAGTTCGATCAATGATTCCCAGCTTAGCGGCGCCTCGCCAAAGCTGAAAAAGCGTTGGTCGTAGAGCAGACCCATGCGGGTTTCGCTGAAGGCCAGGGAGTCGAAATGTTCGGTGTCCAGGCGCTCCAGGTAGGAAACACCGAGGTCCAGGCGATTGTTCGCCAGTTGTTCGAGTATTTGCTCCGAACTCAGCGCCGAAAGCTCGAAGCGCAGGTTCGGATGCTCCCCGTGCAGGCGTTGAAGCAGCGGCAGCGGATCGAAGCTCGACAGTGGCACCACGCCCAGACGCAAGGTGCCGACCAGATTGCCGCGACAGGCGGCCGCCTCGGCATACAAGCCGTCGTACGCCGCCAGCACCGTGCGCGCCCAGGCCAGCACTCGTTCGCCCGGTGCCGTAAAACCTTCGAAGCGCTGACCACGATTGACCAGCGGCAGGTCGAGTTCTTCTTCGAGGCTGCGCAGGCGCATCGATAGTGTCGGTTGAGTAATGTGGCAGCGCGCGGCGGCCTGGCCGAAATGGCGGGTTTCGTCGAGCGCGATGAGGAATTTCAGCTGCTTGATGTCCATCTTCGCTCCTGGGCGCGGGAAGAGGCCGATTCTATCGCAAGCAGGGTCATTGGTCGGGCTGGATTCGCAAGTGACGGTCGTGGTCTAGGCTTTGGCGTCTGGAACCCCAAACCCAAGGAGAGTGCACCATGAGTCTTTTGAGCTTTGTGAAGGAAGCAGGCGAAAAACTGCTGGATTTGCTGACGCCAGGCAACGCCAACGCCAGTGAGCAGTTGAAGGAACACATCAGCAAGGTCGGCCTGGGCAACCCGAATGTGCAGGCGACGGTCGATGGCGACAAGGTCACGGTGACCGGTGAAGTGGCGAGTCAGGAAGAGAAGGAAAAGATCCTGCTGGCAGTGGGCAATATCGCCGGGGTTGGCAGCGTGGATGATCAGATTACTGTGACCGGGCCTGTTGTTGCTGCCGCGGTATTCGTCACGGTGGTGAAGGGCGACACCCTCAGCGCGATTTCCAAGCGCGTGTACGGCGATGCCAACAAGTACAACAAGATTTTCGAAGCCAATAAGCCGATGTTGTCGCACCCGGACAAGATCTATCCGGGACAGTCGTTGCGGATTCCCGAGTAATGCGAGGCCTGTAGGTGCTGCCGCAGGCTGCGATCTTTTGATCTTTATCTTCGTTTGTTTCATACCGCCAGGATCAAAAGATCGCAGCCTGCGGCAGCTCCTACGGTCAATCAAAGCCCCGCAATCAAATCCCGATAATCCCCGACCGCTGCAAACTCCGCCGTATCCTTCGGCCCCTTGCGGCTATCCGGTTCACGCACAGCCAGCAAATGCGCCACGCCAAAGTCCCGCGCACTGCGCAGGATCGGCAAGGTGTCGTCGATGAACAGGCTGCGCGCCGGATCGAAATCGATATCGGCTTGCAACGCATCCCAGAACTGCGGGTTTTCCTTGGGGAAGCCGTAGTCATGGGAGCTGATCAAGCGCTCGAAGTACGGCGCCAGCTCGATTTTTTCCAGCTTCAACGACAGCGCATCCCGATGGGCATTGGTGATCAGCACCACGCGCTTGCCGGCCCGTTTGATCGCCGCCAGAAAGGTGTCGGCATCCGGGCGCAGGGCGATCAGGTGCGCGGTTTCCAGTTTCAGGTCGCGCACCGACAGCTTCAGTTCGGCACTCCAGAAGTCCAGGCAGTACCACTGCAACTGGCCGGCATTGCGTTCGAACAACGGCTGCAATTCCATCTCGGCCATGGCCCGGCTGACCCCGTGCAGTTCGGCGTAACGCTGGGGCAGGTGCTCCATCCAGAAGTGGTTGTCGAAATGCAGGTCCAGCAGCGTGCCGTCCATGTCCAGCAGAACGGTATCGATGTCGGACCAGGGTAATGAAGGCATGGCAACGTCTCGGGTAGTAGAAAGATTTCTGGCGTAAACAATCGGGAAAGCCGCGTTATAGTAGCGCGTTCACGCCAAGGAGCTTTGCATGCGCCAGAAACCCACCATACTCGCCCGCGAAATTGTCGCCACCAGTCGATTGTTCTGCGTGGAAGAGCTGAAGTTGCGCTTTTCCAACGGCGTGGAGCGCACCTATGAACGCCTGGTCGGCAAGGGTGCCGGGTACGGCGCGGTGATGATCGTGGCGATGCTCGATGCCGAGCATGCGGTACTGGTCGAGGAGTATTGCGGCGGCACGGATGAATATGAAATGTCATTGCCCAAGGGTTTGATCGAGCCGGGCGAAGACGTGTTGGCAGCAGCCGAGCGCGAACTCAAGGAAGAGGCTGGTTTCGGCGCGCGGCAACTGGAGCACCTGACCGAGCTGTCGCTGTCCCCCGGTTACATGAGCCAGAAGATTCAGGTGGTGCTGGCCACCAACCTCTACGAAGAGCGTCTGGAAGGCGACGAGCCCGAGCCGATGCGGGTGGACAAGATCAATCTGCGTGAACTCTCGGCGCTGGCGCAAAACCCCCACTTTACTGAAGGCCGTGCCTTGGCGGCGCTGTACCTGGCCCGAGACCTGTTGACTCAGCGCGGAGCGTTCCAGCCATGAACTTCCCGCATCCGTTGATGGCACCTGTCATCGAGCTCGCCTTGCAGGCCGGTGAGGCGATCCTGCCGTTCTGGCGCACGGGCACGGCCGTCACGGCGAAGGCTGATGATTCGCCGGTGACCGCTGCTGACCTGGCCGCACACCACCTGATTCTGGCCGGGCTGACGGCGCTTGATCCGAGCATCCCGGTGCTCTCCGAAGAGGACGCCAACATCCCTCAAAGCGTGCGGGCCGGATGGCAGCGCTGGTGGCTGGTCGATCCACTGGATGGCACCAAGGAGTTCATCAGCGGCAGCGAAGAGTTCACCGTCAACATCGCCCTGATCGAAAACGGTCGAGTGGTGTTCGGCGTGGTGTCGATGCCGACCAACGGTCGTTTCTATGTCGGTGGCGCCGGCCTCGGTGCCTGGCGCGGCGATAAAGGTGGCACACCGGTGGTGATCAAGGTGCGTGATGCATTAGCGCCAGGCGAGTCGTTCACCGTGGTGGCCAGCCGTCGTCATTCGAGCCCGGAGCAGGAGCATTTGCTGGCGGGGTTGAGCGCGATCCTTGGCGAGCTGCAACTGGCCAATATCGGCAGTTCGCTGAAGTTTTGCCTGCTGGCCGAAGGGGCGGCGGATTGCTATCCGCGTCTGGCACCGACTTCGCAGTGGGACACGGCGGCAGCGCAAGGCGTGCTGGAGGGCGCGGGTGGTGAGGTGCTGGCGTTGAGCGGTGAGCCGTTCAGCTATCCGGCGCGGGAGTCGCTGTTGAACGCATTCTTTCTGGCTTTGCCGGCGAAGGCGGCCTGGCGGGAGAAGCTGCTGGAATTGGCTCGCGCATAAGATCGTTCCCACGCGCTGATGCAAATCTTTGTGGGAGCGAGCTTGCTCGCGATGGCAGTGTGTCAGGCAACTACAATGTTGGCTTTGACGACCCCATCGCGAGCAAGCTCGCTCCCACAGGTTTTGCGGTCGTCCTGGTTTAGCGGTGCAGCACGTACTGCCCGACAAACCTCACCGCATCCTCATCATGGCCTTCATTGACGACCCGCGTATGCAGCGTCAACCGCGCTCGGCTATATCGCTGGAACGTGGTCAGGAATTTCTTCCAGATCACCGGATCCGGTGCCTGGCAAATGGCGTTGGCATCGCCCGTCACTGGCAGCGGATAGCTGATCTGCCCTTCCTGAATCACGATGTGCCCGTCGGTAATGCCTTCTTCCTTGAGGCGCAGATGCAGCCAGCCCCAACCGGCCAGGACCGCGCCGCAATACAGGCTGCCGCCGAACATGGTGCTCTTGTGGTTGACGTTGGCTTCCAGTGGCAAGTGCAGGCGCAGTTGCTGGTCATGCCAGTCGAGCACTTTGAGGCCCATGTCCCGGGTGAGGGGAATGTCGTGATGGAGGACTGATTCCAGTTGTCGACTGTCGCGGCTCATTCAGGGGGCCTCTTGCTTGAAGTGGATGATTGGACGGTAGCTCAGTCGAGGTCGTCAGGGTGGGCCGAGGCACCACTGTCGGCGAAACTCAGACCGTGCTTGCGCAGTTTGTCATGCAGGGTCTTGCGCGGAATGCCGAGGGCTTCGGCGACGCTGCGCACGGAGCTGTGCGAGCGTGCCAGTTCGGCGGCAATGAGGGTTTTTTCGAAGTTCTCCACTTGCTCGCTCAAACCGCCGCTGACGGCTTCGACCCTGTTGCCAGCGCCGCCTTGCGGCGTGTTGTTGTCGAGGGCCAGTTCCAACCCGAGGGCAAAACGCTCGGCCGCATTTTGCAGCTCGCGCACGTTGCCGGGCCAGGTGTGGCGCAGCAGCAAGGCACGTTGTCCCGGTTGCAGTTCATGGGGCGGCAAGCCGTGGCGGGCACTGGCTTCATCGGCGAAATGCTGAAACAGCATCAGCGCATCTTCGCCCCGTTCGCGCAATGGTGGAATCCGCAATGGTGCGACATTCAGGCGGTAATACAAGTCGGCACGGAAACGTCCTTGATCCGCCGCCTGGCGCAGGTCTTCCTTGGTGGCGGCGATGATGCGGATGTCCAGCGGGATCAGTTGATTGCCGCCCAGGCGTTCGACTACCCGTTCTTGCAGCAAGCGCAGCAATTTGACCTGCACATCCAGGCTCATGCTTTCGATTTCATCGAGGAACAACGTGCCGCCATTGGCGAACTCGAACTTGCCGATGCGACGTTTCTGCGCACCAGTGAAGGCACCGGGCTCGTGGCCGAACAGCTCGCTTTCGACCACTGATTCGGCCAGGGCACCGGCGTTGATCGCCACGAACGGACCGTTGCGACGGCTTGATAAATCGTGCAGCGCCCGGGCCACGACTTCTTTGCCAGCGCCGGTTTCGCCGAGGATCAGTACATCGGCCTTGGTCGCTGCCAATGCACCGATCTGCTCGCGCAGGCGCAGCATCGAAGGTGAGTGGCCAACCAGGCGGGCGCTCAGCTCGTTGCGGTCGCTCAAGGCCAGCCGCAGGCTGCGGTTGTCCAGCACCAGCCGACGCAGGGCCAGCGCCCGGCGCACACTGTCGAGCAGGGCGTCGCTGGCGAAGGGCTTTTCCAGAAAGTCATAGGCCCCGGCGCGCATGGCCTGCACGGCCAGCGGCACATCGCCGTGGCCGGTGATCAGCAGCACCGGTAGCTCAGGGTCCTGGGCGTGCAGTTCGGTCAGCAGTTCGAGACCGTCCATGCCGGGCATGCGGATATCACTGACCACCACACCCGGCCAGTCGCGCTCCAGTTGCGCGGCCAGGCCCTTGGCTTCGGCCAGCGGCAGGATTTTCAGGCCCGCCAGATCCAGCGTTTGGCTCAGGGCCTGGCGCAAGTGGGGATCGTCGTCGATCAACACGACCTGAATGCGGTTGTCGATGGTCATGCACTTCGGTCCTCGGACGGTTGCAGGCTCACGCCCGGTGCGCCTGCGCGCAGCTTCAGGGTAATCAGGGCGCCGCCCTCCTTGTGATTGGCGAACGACAGTTCACCGCCGAAGGCGCGCATCAGGGTTTCGCAAATCGCCAGCCCCAAACCGAGGCCCTGGGTTCGGGTCTTGGTGGTGTAGAACGGCTCGCTGGCGCGCCCAAGGGCTTCCATGCAAAAGCCGGGGCCGTTGTCGCGAATGTACAGGTTGACGCCATCGGCCGTGGATTGGGCACTTAGCCAGAGTTTACGTGGCGGGCCTTTTTCCGTCAGGGCATCCAGGGCGTTGGCCAGCAGATTGCCGAGTACCTGGCGCAGGCGGGTTTCCCCGGCCTCAACCCACAGGGTGGCGGCCGGCAAGTCACGGATCAGCTCGACTTCCATGCTGCGTCGACGCTTGGCCAACAAGGCCAGGGCATCGTCCAGCGCCGGTTGCAGGGCGACGCTTTCCGGGGCATGCCGGTCGCGCCGGGCAAAGGCGCGCAAGTGGGCGATGATCGAGGCCATGCGACCGGTCAATTCGCTGATCAGCTTGAGATTGCCGCGGGCATCGTCGGTGCGCTGGTGATCGAGCAGCACCTCGGCGTTTTCCGCGTAGCTGCGAATCGCTGCCAGCGGCTGATTGAGTTCGTGGCTGATGCTCGCCGACATGGTGCCCAGTGCCGACAATTTGCCGGCCTGTACCAGATCATCCTGGGCGCGTACCAGTTCCTGCTGGGCTTGTTCGCGCTCCAGCACTTCCTGTTTCAGGCGCCGGTTCAGGCCTTCGAGATCGCTGGTGCGCTCGGCGACCCGACCTTCCAGCTCGTGCCGGGCCTTGGCTTCGAAAGCGATGCGTTCGAGGTAATGGCGGCGGCGCTGCATCATCAGGCCGAGCAGCAACATCAACACCAGCAAGGTTGCACCACCGATGGCCACCACCGTGCGCACCGGACGGTCGATCAAGGTGCGCGGGGCGAGGATGCTGACGTCCCAGCCGGTTTCGGCGATCTGCTGGGTCTGGGTCAGCCAGGCATTGGGATTGAATTTCAGCGGTTTTGGCTCGCGGGTTGGATAGGGTTGAATCGCGGTGATGGCCTTGCTTTCTTCCTCGTTCAACGGGCGGGTCGAGCGGAATCGCCACTCCGGTCGCGAGGTGAGAATGACCACGCCATTGTGGTCGGTCAGCAGCAGTTGTTCCGGGGTTTTGCCCCAGAGGCTTTCGGTGTGGTCGAGGTCGACCTTGACCACCAGCACGCCGACGATTTTATCGCCATCACGCACGCCAGCGGCGAAGAAGTAACCGCGCTTGGCGGAGGTGGTGCCCAGGCCGAAAAAGCGCCCGAGCCGCCCGGCCATGGCTTCGCTGAAATACGGCCGGAAGGAAAAATTGCGCCCGACGAAACTGTCGTGCTTGTCCCAGTTGGAGGCGGCCAGGGTCTTGCCATTGGCGTCCATCAGGTACATGACTTCGGCGCCGGTCTGGGTGGCAATATTTTTCAGCAGGTGGTTGGCGTTGCCTTGGGTGACGCCATCGTCCGGCGCACCGAGCACGGCGCGCAAGGCCGGCAGGTCGCCGAGGATCTGTGGCAACACTTCATAGCGATGCAGGGTACCCAGCAGGTTGGCGACGTAGAGATCGAGGGTCTGACGATTCTGACTGGCCAGCTCGCTACGGTAGTAACGCTCGGCGAGATGTTCCAGCGGCCACAGCAACGGCGCCAGGCACAGTGCCAGCAGGGCCAGGCTGCGCCAACGGGGTCTGGGAGGGAGAGTCGGTTTCATGAGCAGCATGCGCCTGTGGGTACAGGCGCATTATGCCTAGGCTTGCCCGCCTTGGGTCAGGTGCATCTTGATAGGCGAGCTTCAGCCGGCCTTTCAGGCAAAGACGTCAGCGTCCTTGAAAAATACCCCGGCCTGATCTTTCGCCGACAACTGCGGCGTGCCTTGCAGTTGCCAGTCGATGGCCAGGTCCGGGTCGTCCCAGCGAATGCTGCGCTCGGCGGAGGGCGTGTAGTAATCGGTGGTTTTGTAAAGGAACTCGGCAAACTCGCTCAATACGACGAACCCGTGGGCGAAACCTTCCGGGACCCAGAGCTGACGATGGTTGTCGGAAGACAGTCGCACTGCGACCCATTTGCCGAAGTGCGGTGAGCTGCGACGGATGTCTACGGCGACGTCCAGCACTTCACCGACCGTGACGCGAACCAGTTTTCCCTGGGTATTTTCCAGTTGGTAATGCAGGCCGCGCAGCACGCCCTTCTGCGAACGGGAGTGATTGTCTTGAACGAATTCAGTGTCCAGTCCGGTGGCCTCTTTGAAGGCCCGGGCGTTGAAACTCTCGTAGAAGAAACCACGTTCGTCGCCAAAGACCTTGGGTTCGAGGATCAGAACACCGGGCAGATCAGTGGTCACTACATTCATGGTGGCTCTCCAGCAGTGTGTGTTGAATGGCCGCCATTCTTGCGCAAAGCGCCGACCGAGGCGAGCACCAGAACAAAGCCCGCCCCCACAAATGCCCCCATGCCGCTTCCGGGGGGTTGCGTATCGCCCGAACCAGTGGCGATATAGGCGCCTAATAAAATTTCAGGGGTCGTTGTATGCCGCTCGCCACGTTGATTCATCGCGCCAGTTTGCCCAGCCCGCAGGTGTCTGCGGATCAAGCGCGAGCGCTGCTGGAAGAACATTACGGGTTCAGCGGCAGGTTGCAGGCCCTTGGCAGCCAGCAAGACCTGAACTACCGCGTCGACAGCGAGCAGGGACGTTTCGTCCTGAAAATCTGCCGTGGCGACTATTCGGTAATTGAGCTTCAAGCACAGCACGCCGGGCTCGGGCACTTGGGGGAGCACCCCGATGTGCATGTGCCGCGTGTTATCCCGGCGAAAAACGGTGCAGAACTTCTGTCTCTGGACATGGGTGGCCAGGCGGTCCACGTTCGCCTGCTCGATTACATCGAAGGCCAGCCGCTGACGAGCCTCGGCCATTTCAACCCGACGGTGGTGTCCGGCTTCGGTCGCCTGTGCGGTGAAATGGACCTGGCCCTGGCGGACTTCGACCATCCGGGGCTGGTGCGAACCCTGCAATGGGACGCCCGCCATGCTCACGCCCTGATCGCGCATTTGCTGCCGGTGATCAAGGATGAGGCCCAGCGCAAACTGATCGTCGAAGCGTCCGGGCAAGCCGAGCGGCATTTGCAGCCACTGCAAGACAAGCTGCCGGTGCAGGCCATTCACATGGATATCACCGACGACAACCTGGTGTGGCAGCGCGATGCGCAGCGCCATTGGCAGCTGCAGGGCGTGATCGATTTCGGCGACCTGGTGCGCACCTGGCGCATTACTGATCTGTCGGTGACCTGCGCCGCGCTGCTGCATCATGGCGAGGGCGATCCGTTCTGCATTTTGCCGGCGGTACAGGCCTATCACGCGGTCAATCCGTTGCAACACGAAGAATTGCTGGCGCTGTGGCCGCTGATCGTCGCCCGCGCGGCGGTGTTGGTGCTCAGCGGCGAACAGCAGGTCAGCATCGATCCGGGCAATGCCTACAGCCGCGATAACCTGGTCCATGAATGGGAAATCTTCCGTGTGGCCACGTCGGTGCCATTGGCGTTGATGGAAGCGGCGATCCTCACCGCCGTCGGCCAGAACCTGCCCACCATCGGCAGCGAAGGCTTCGCGCCGCTGTTGCCAAGCCTGGTGGGGCGTGAGTTCACGCTGATCGACCTGGGTGTGCTCAGCCCGCATTTCGAGGCCGGGAACTGGGAGCAGGAGCGTGTCGATCAGCGCCTGCTGGATGAAGCCGCTGCGGCACATGGCCTGGCGGCCAGTCGCTACGGACAATACCGCTTGTCCCACACCCGCCCGGACAGCGCCGCTGAACCGGACACTTGCCCGTTGCACGTCGAGTTGCGTGTGCCGCTGGGCACGGCGGTCGAAGCGCCGTTTGCCGGGGTGGTGCATCACCCATCGGCGGGCGTGCTGCAACTGGACGGCCCGCAATTGAGTGTGCGGCTTTGGGGCGTCACGCCGTCGCTGCACAGCGGCGCAGCACTGGTCAAAGGCCAGGTACTGGGCTCGGTCAGCGGGCCATTGATCGTGCAGTTGTGCCGTGGCGCGTCGATCAATGCGCCGCTGTTCTGTACGCCTTCGCGCGCGGCAGCCTGGCAAGCGTTGTGTCCATCACCGGCAGCGTTGCTGGGGCTGGCGTGTGACGCCGAAGCTGAGCTCGACGGAGCGACGTTGCTGGCCCGGCGCGACGCCAGTTTCGCCCGTACGCAAAAACATTATTACGTCGACCCGCCGCGCATCGAGCGCGGCTGGCGCAACCATTTGATTGACATGCAGGGTCGTTCCTACCTCGACATGCTCAACAACGTTGCGGTATTGGGCCACGGTCACCCGCGCATGGCGGCGGTTGCCAGTCGCCAGTGGTCGTTGCTCAATACCAACTCGCGCTTCAACTACGCGGCCGTGGCCGAGTTCTCCGAACGTTTGCTGAAGCTGTCCCCTGACGGCATGGACCGCGTGTTCCTGGTCAACAGCGGTAGCGAGGCCAACGACCTGGCGATTCGACTGGCGTGGGCCTACAGCGGCGGTCGCGACATGCTCAGCGTGCTGGAGGCTTATCACGGCTGGACGGTGGGGGCCGACTCGGTGTCGACCTCGATCGCCGACAACCCCAAGGCCTTGAGCAGTCGCCCGGACTGGGTGCACCCGGTGACCGCGCCAAACACCTATCGCGGTGAATTCCGTGGCCCCGACAGCGCGCTGGATTATGTGCGTAGCGTCGAACACAACCTGGCGAAAATCGCCAAGCAGAATCGCCAATTGGCCGGTTTCATTTGCGAGCCGGTGTATGGCAATGCCGGCGGCATCTCGCTGCCACCGGACTATTTGAAACAAGTCTATGCCATGGTCCGGGCGCGGGGCGGCGTGTGCATCGCCGACGAAGTGCAGGTGGGCTACGGGCGCATGGGCGATTTCTTCTGGGGCTTTGAAGAACAGGGCGTGGTGCCGGATATCATCACCATGGCCAAGGGCATGGGCAACGGTCAGCCACTGGGCGCGGTCATCACCCGTCGGGAAATCGCCGAAGCGCTGGAGGCCGAGGGTTACTTCTTCTCCTCTGCTGGCGGCAGCCCGGTCAGTTGCCAGGTCGGCATGGCGGTGCTGGATGTAATGGAAGAGGAAAAACTCTGGGAAAACGCCCAGGTCGTCGGCGGGCACTTCAAGAAGCGCCTCGAAGCGTTGATCGATATTCATCCGTTAGTGGGCGCGGTGCACGGTTCCGGTTTCTACCTGGGCGTCGAGTTGATCCGCAATCGCGAAACCCTGGAGCCGGCCACCGAAGAAACCACCGCGCTGTGCGATCGCTTGCGTGAACTGGGGATCTTCATGCAGCCGACCGGCGATTACCTGAACATCCTCAAGATCAAGCCGCCGATGGTCACTTCGCGCCAGAGCGTGGATTTCTTCGTGAACATGCTGTCGAAGGTGCTCGAAGAAGGCCTGTAAACACATCCCCTGTAGGAGCGAGCCTGCTCGCGATAGCGGTCTTCCGGTCAAAAAAATGGTGACTGATATGGCCTAATCGCGAGCAGGCTCACTCCTACAGGGCACTGCTGTGGTAGTTCGATTGATATCGGCTTTTTATCGATTGTTTTTGTAACTATGGATGTAAGTTGCTTTAAAAGCCGATATTTATCGGATATAAAGTGGCACAGTCCACGGCGTGTACCAATGCGCTTCCATTTCTGTCAGGCATCAATGCCACTCCGGAGTCCTGAGCCATGACCACGTTGAACAGCACCCCTCGCGCCGACGGCTTCTACATGCCAGCCGAATGGGCACCCCAAACCCAGACCTGGATGATCTGGCCCGAGCGCCCGGACAACTGGCGCCTGGGTGGCAAACCGGCACAATCCGCTCATGTGGCAGTGGCCAAGGCCATCGCCCGTTTCGAACCGGTGACTGTGGCGGTTTCCGCCGGCCAGTACGAAAACGCCCGTGCCCGTCTGGACGTGCCGAATATCCGTGTGGTGGAAATGTCCAGCGACGACGCCTGGGTCCGAGACTCCGGTCCGACCTTCGTCATCAACAACAGTGGCGAAGTCCGTGGCGTGAACTGGGACTTCAACGCCTGGGGCGGCTTCGACGGCGGCCTGTATTCGCCGTGGAACCGCGACTCGCAGGTCGGCGGCAAGATCCTCGAGATCGAGCGCAGCCCGCGTTACCGCACCGAAGGCTTCGTGCTGGAAGGCGGCTCGATTCACGTCGACGGTGAAGGCACGCTGATCACCACCGAAGAATGCCTGCTCAACCGCAATCGCAACCCGCACATGAATCGCGCGGAAATCGAAGCGGTCCTGAGTGCGAACCTGGCTGTGGATAAAATCATCTGGCTACCGGATGGCTTGTTCAACGACGAAACCGACGGCCATGTGGATAACTTCTGCTGCTACGTGCGTCCGGGTGAAGTGCTGCTGGCCTGGACCGATGATCCACAGGACCCTAACTACCCGCGCTGCCAGGCGGCGATGAAAGTGCTGCAAAGCAGCACCGACGCCAAGGGCCGCCCATTCACGGTGCACAAGATGCCGATCCCGGGTCCGCTGTTTGCGACTGAAGAAGAGTGCGCCGGTGTCGATCCAGTGGATGGTACTCAGGAGCGTAACCCGACGGTTCGTCTGGCCGGTTCCTACGTGAACTTCCTGATCGTCAACGGCGGCATCATCGCGCCGAGCTTTGACGACCCGCAGGATGGCCCGGCAAAGGAAATCTTGCAGAACCTGTTCCCGCAGCATGAAGTAGTGATGGTGCCTGGCCGCGAACTGTTACTGGGGGGTGGCAATATTCACTGCCTTACCCAGCAACAACCCGCGCCGCACAAGGAGTGAGTGAGGTCGTAACAGCTTGAGTTGATTGCGAAATCCCTCAGGCTGTCGATTAGCCACCAGCGTTGCACGGAGCCCGCGGCCCTACAGGCCTGCGGGCTTTTTTGTATCCGCTTGGCCACACTTCAGAAACCTTGGCACAGCTCTTGTATCCCTGCTGTTGTACTCGGGGTGGGGAGGACTTCGATGTTCTGTCATAAACCTTGGATAAGTTAGCCGCTCACAAACCGGGAGAGAGCGCTGAAATGAACGCCGAAGTGAATGTTATGGGCGAAAAGGCGTTGCATCCCCTGGCAGTAAACAGCGAATCGCTCCAGATCCTGGCGCACTGGTTCAAGTCCAATGGAATGCGTCAGATCAGTGAAGCTGATCCGCGCCGGACGATGATCGAGCGTTACCCTGCTGGTTTATTCAGCGAGGCGGAACTGGATGCGTTGTGGGATGTAATGGAAGGATAAGAAGAACAACAACGGATTGAACAAGAAAAAGCGCTGCCGGGATGGCAGCGCTTTTTTTTGTGCGTGTTTTGCATGAACGACTGTAGGAGCTGGCTTGCCAGCGAAGGCCATCTGTCATTCACCATCAATGTTGAATGTGCAAACCTCTTCGCTGGCAAGCCAGCTCCTACAAGTTTTGCGGTGTTCAGGTCACGGTCCCCCAGGCTACGCGGCGCCCAGCTCGTTCCTGCGGGAGCATTCGACCGATTCCTGAAACAGACTGAAAGCCGTTCCGGTGTTTTTCAGTCATGAACTCAGGACTAATCTGCCGGCATCGATTTTTGCCGGAGCCTTGCCATGATCCTCCACTACATCTACGACCCGTTGTGCGGTTGGTGCTACGGCGCCAAACCGCTGGTGCAGGCCGCCCAGGCTGTGCTGCCCGTGATTGCCCACGGCGGCGGCATGATGACGGGGGCCAATCGGCAAAAGGTTTCGCCACAACTGCGCAGTTACGTCATACCCCATGACCGGCGTATCGCCGAATACAGCGGGCAGCCGTTCGGTGAAGCCTATTTCGAAGGTTTGCTGCGTGATCACAGCGCTGTGTTCGACTCGGCTCCACCCATCGCTGCGGTGCTGGCGGCCGAGCAAATGGGAGGTCGCGGGCTGGAGTTGTTGGGGCGTTTGCAAAGTGCTCACTACGTGGAGGGGCGTCGCATCGCCGATGAGTCGGTACTGTTTGAACTTGCCCACGGCATGGGGCTGGACCGCGAAGCCTTCGAAAAAACCTTCAGGGCGGCTGACACCGAAGGCCATATCAGGAACAGCCGGGCTCTTTTGGCCAAGGTCGGCGGGCAGGGCTTTCCGACCCTGGCGCTTGAGCACAATGACCAATTCACCCTGATCGATATCGGGCCATGGCTGGGCAAACCCCAGGCATTTGCGCAGTGGTTGAGTCAGTCGCTACCCGATCAGGGATCATCCATTTCCATAGCAGCCTGTGGCCTCGATGGCTGCAGTGATTGAATATTCCTGCCGCGTAAAGGCATTTCTTAGACGGTTTTCACCTGTTTTTAGAAGATTCATGAAATTGACACATCGTTGAGGGCGCAGCTACGATTCGGCCCAACGCCTGTGGCCGACCGCCACGATCAAAAATTATAAAAAGGCCCGCCGCGAGAAATCGTGGGCGGGCCTTTTTGTTTTCGTCATGAAAAAAGAGCGCGATAGCGCCGTTTCGGGAGTTCGACACAGCGCGTATCAACCGGAAATAAGGAAAAGAACACGATGTTGAACAAGCGAATCAGCCTGATCGTCCTGGGGATGTTGAGCGCTACACAAGCCACGGCGAACGACCAGGCCGAATCCAAGGGTTTTGTTGAAGACAGCAGCCTCAAAGTGCTGCTGCGCAACGCCTACATGAACCGTGACTTCAAAGACGGCAACCCGGATAAATCCGAGTGGGGCCAGGCGGCTATCGGCACGTTCTCGTCCGGCTTCACCCAAGGCACCGTGGGTGTGGGTGTGGACGCTTTCGGGTTGTACGCACTGAACCTGGAACGCAGCGAAGACCGTAGCGGCGCGCAAGGCATCGACTTCTTCAAAAAGGGCGACAGCGGCCAGCCGGCTGACGACCTGTCCAAGGGCGGCGCAGCGATCAAGTTCCGCCTGTCCAGCACCACCCTGACCTACGGCGACCAGATGCCGGCCCTGCCGGTGCTGAACTACGACAACTCGCGCCTGCTGCCGGAAAGCTACACCGGCACCTTGATCACCTCCAAAGAGATCAAAGGCCTGCAACTGGACGCCGGTCGCTTCACCGCCGAATCGCGTAAAAGCGCCGAAGGCCGTGACAGCGGTGGCTTGAAGTCGATCAACGTATTGGGCGGTAGCTACCAGTTCACCGAGCAATTCAAGGCCGCGCTGTACGCTTCCGACGTCGAAGACGTGCTGAAGAAACAATACGTGAACGCCAACTACGTGTTCCCGATCGACAAGGATCAGTCCCTGACCCTGGACTTCAACGGCTACCGCACCAAGCTGGAAGATTCCTACGTTCGCGAAAACGGTATCACCGGCGACGACAACAAGATCTGGAGCCTGGCGGCCACCTTCATCACCGGCCCGCACTCGTTCACCCTCGCGCATCAGCGCAGCACCGGCGACAGCAACCTGGGCTACGCCTACGGCGGCTACCAGAAAGACCAGGGTCGCGTCGGCGACGGTGGCAACACCATCTACCTGGCGAACTCCTACTGGTCCGACTTCAACGCCGAAGACGAACGCAGCTGGCAGGTGGGCTACGGCCTGGACTTCAGCACCTTCGGTGTACCGGGCCTGAGCTACAACGTGGCCTACGTGCGCGGCGACAACATCACCACTTCCACCAGCGAAGGCGGCACCGAGCGCGAGATCTTCAACCAGATCAAATACGTCGTCCAAAGCGGCCCGGCCAAAGACCTCAGCGTGAAACTGCGCAGCTCGGTCCTGCGCGTGTCGCAGAAATCGAGCGAGTACAACGTCAGCGGCAACGAAGTGCGTGTGTTCGTGGATTACCCGATCAATATCTTTTGATGATCGGTTGTGGTGTCGAGGCCTGATGCAAGGCTGAGAATGAAGAAGCCCCGGTTGGTTCGGGGCTTTTTTGTGGCTCATTGTCCCGTCCTGAAATAGGTTTACACCTGTTTCAGGACGGGACAGTACACTAAAGTGGAATTATTCTGGCTGTTTAAATATAAAGCAGCTGGAATAATGGCAGTTAGCATGTCTTCCGAAAGGAAATCAGCGTCACGAGAATGGTGTCTTTTTCAATGCCCCAATCGCCGCTCATTTTTTCCTTTAAGTGCTATTATTCTGGCAGTTATAGCGCCTTAATGAAGGAATATTGGCATATGGCCAAGAAGACAGCTCCACTCTTGCCCGCCGCTTCCAGACTACTTTCCGAGTTCGGCGAGCGACTGAAACTCGCTCGCCTACGCCGCAAACTCACAGCTAAACAAGTCGCTGAGAGGTCGGGCATGTCACTGACAACCTTGCGCTCTCTGGAATCAGGTGGCTCAGGGGTGACCATCGGCGCCTACCTGTCTGTCATGCAAGTTCTGGGTCTGGAAAAAGACTTGAACAAACTCGCGGCAACCGATGAGGTGGGGCGGCAACTGCAGGACGCACAACTCAAACCCAAGGCAACCTCAGTCAAAGACTCGAACCTACGAGTACGCCGAATAAGCGCAGTAAAAAAAGCCTCCCCAATACCTGAAAAAGATACTGGAGTGATTGAAAGTACCACCCACACAGAAGAGCTATCCGCTGACTTCCCCTTCAACACCCACTCACTTTCCAGTCTGTTGACCAAGAAAAAAACCAAGCCCGCGACAGGTGAAAAATGACGCAAATTGCGGTGTATGCCGATTGGGAATCCTTGAATGGGCCCAGACGTCTCGGTTTCTTGCATGCCCGAAAAGCCCGCTCCACGGACGTCTTCGAGTTTGAATACGACGCCGCTGCGTTAGCTGACCCCGAGTTGAACTTCACACCCCTGGACCCTCGAATCGGGCTCTATGAGGGTCGTCAGTTCCCGGGGCAACATCAAAGCCGATTTGGCGTGTTCGCTGACTCAAGCCCGGATCGGTGGGGTCAACTGTTGATGAAGCGGCGACTGGAGCGCGATATCCACGACGGCTTGGCTGCCAAAGGCAGCAAGCTCCACGAGTCGGATTTCCTGTTAGGCGTACATGACCTCTATCGGGTCGGTGCAATCCGCTACAAGCTCAATGACCAAGGCAACTTTCTCGATGATCGCGATGGCGTGGCCGCCCCACCCTTCATCGAGTTGCGGGCGTTGGAACAAGCAAGCCGAGCTCTGGAAAACGATCCGGACAACACCTCACTCGATGGCCGCGAGTGGCTGAGAATGCTGATCGCACCTGGAGGCTCACTGGGTGGCGCCCGCCCCAAGGCCAGCGTTGCAGACGAGCACGGTCACTTGTGGATTGCCAAGTTCCCCAGCACCCGCGACGACTATGACATTGGCGCTTGGGAACTGGTGGTGAATGCCTTGGCCAGTCATTGTGGCCTGCGAGTCGCGACCGGTATCGCCCGACGCTATGCCAGTGATCATCACTGCTTCATGGTCAAGCGATTCGATCGTACTGAACGGGGTGGCCGACTGCATTTTGCCTCAGGCATGACCATGACTGATCGCGTTGACGGTGACGATGCCTCCGTCGGCGCAAGCTACCTTGAGTTAGCCGAAGTGCTCATGGAACATGGCTCGCAAACCAACGCTGACCTTCGAGAGTTGTGGTCTCGGATTGTTTTCAACATCCTGGTCTCCAACACCGACGACCACCTGCGCAACCATGGTTTTATCCTTGATCCGGATCGTGGATGGCGATTGTCTGCCGCCTATGACATGAACCCGGTGGCCCACGCCGACGGCTTGAAGCTCAACATCACCGATACCGATAACGCACTGGATCTGGAGCTGGCCCGGGAAGTGGCAGAGTATTTTCGGGTCGGTCGTGCGGATGCAGAAAACATCATCGACAGCTTCAAAGAAGTTGTCAGCCAATGGCCAACACTAGCGGGGGCTTTGGGGCTATCGAAACGTGAGCAGGATAATATGGCGCCTGCATTTCGATTAGCGGAACCTATGCAATGAACCTCGCCCCCAACCTCCCTGACGACCACTTGATGCAGCAACTCATACAACTGCTGCATGAAGAACTCGGTCTGCCCGAACGCAAAACCATCAGCCTCGGCACCTCGATCAACTTCGACCTGGGTTGCAACGGCGCCGATGCTCAACACCTGATCGAAACCCTGGAAAACCACTTTGCCATCGATTTCGTGGATTTCGACAGCTATCGCTATTTCCAGCCCGACGGCCACGATGTGAATCTAAAGCGAAAAGCCAAGGGTCGCGGCGAGAAGGTGCCATTGACCATCGGCATGCTCTACCGGGCCGTTCAGGCTCAGCGCTGGGACACGCAGGAGTTGGAAGGCCTGTAACGACGCGCACGAAAAAGCCGCCCCGAAGGGCGGCTTTTTCATTGCATCAAACCAACGCTTACAGCTTTGGACCAGCGGCCTTGATCGCGTCGCTCACTTCGAACTTCTTGAAGTTCTCGATGAACAGGCCGGCCAATGCTTTGGCGGCTTCGTCGTAGGCGGCTTTGTCGGCCCAGGTGTTGCGTGGGTTCAGCAGGCCAGTCTCAACGCCCGGTACGGCCACTGGCACGTCGAGGTTGATGGTGTCCAGGTGCTCGGTCTCGGTACCGATCAGCGCGCCGCTCTGGATCGCTGCGATCACGGCGCGGGTGGTCGGGATGTTGAAGCGCTTGCCGACGCCGTAGCCACCGCCGGTCCAGCCGGTGTTGACCAGGTAGACCTTGGAGCCGAAGCCGCGGATGCGCTTGATCAGCAGCTCAGCGTATTCACCGGCCGGACGCGGGAAGAACGGTGCGCCGAAGCAGGTGGAGAAGGTCGACTTGATGCCGCTGCCCGAACCCATTTCGGTCGAACCCACCAGTGCGGTGTAACCGGACAGGAAGTGGTAAGCCGCTTGTTCTTCGTTGAGGATCGACACTGGCGGCAGCACGCCGGTCAGGTCGCAGGTCAGGAAGATCACAGCGTTCGGCTCGCCACCGAGGTTCTTCTCGGAACGCTTGGCAACGTGCTCCAGCGGGTAGGCGGCACGGCTGTTCTGGGTCAGGCTGACATCGGCGTAGTCGGCGTGCTTGGCGTCATCGATGACGACGTTTTCCAGGACTGCGCCGTGCTTGATGGCTTTCCAGATAACCGGTTCGTTCTTCTCGGACAGGTCGATGCACTTGGCATAGCAACCGCCTTCGATGTTGAACACCACGCCTTCGCCCCAACCGTGTTCGTCGTCACCGATCAGGTAACGGCTTTCGTCGGCGGACAGGGTAGTCTTGCCGGTACCGGACAGACCGAAGAACAGGGTCACGTCGCCCTCTTCGCCGATGTTGGCGGCGCAGTGCATTGGCAGTACGTCGGCAGCCGGCAGCAGGAAGTTCTGCACCGAGAACATGGCTTTCTTCATTTCACCGGCGTAACGCATGCCGGCGATCAGCACTTTCTTCTGTGCGAAGTTGAGGATCACGCAGCCGTCGGAGTTGGTGCCGTCACGCTCTGGCACGCATTCGAAGTTGGCAACGTTAAGCACCTGCCACTCTTCACGACCCGCCGGGTTGTACTGAGCCGGGTTGATGAACAGGCAACGGCCGAACAGGTTCTGCCAGGCGGTCTGGGTGGTCATCTTCACGGCCAGATAGTGCTCGGAAGCCGCACCTACATGCACGTGGGAAACGAAATGCTCTTGCGCGTTATTGAATGCCTCAACGCGAGCCCACAGGGCGTCGAACTTGTCGGCCGGGAACTTGCGGTTGATCGGGCCCCAGGCGATGGCGGCCTGGGTGCTTGGCTCTTCAACGATGAAACGATCGACTGGCGAACGGCCGGTACGGTGACCGGTACGAACAACCAGTGCGCCGGTATCGGCAAGCTCGCCTTCACCGCGGTTGAGGGCTTCTTTAACCAGATCATCAACACTCAGATCGGTGTACACGGCATTGTTGGCTTGCGTCATGAGGTTCCCCGTCGGCCAGTGGCCGAGTGCTCCAAACGTTTTTGTAGTAGAAAGTCGTGCACTACTACCGCGAAAAAAGTGGGCCGGATTATGCCAGAAAAGCCCAAAAAGAGTAGGCCCCTCCTGTCGTAACGGCATTAATCCGGCGGCAGCCAGTGAATTTACCTGCGCTGAATCGTTTTAGTGACGGGTATCTGACGGCGTCTCGATACCCGCACCGGCGAACAATTGAGTCACGTCGGCGGCATCGAACAGGTAGCGCTGGTTGCAGAACTGGCAATCGATCTCGATGTTGCCACCGTGCTCGACCACCAATTGCTGCGCGTCTTCCATACCCAGACTGACCAGCGCATTGGCTGAACGTTCGCGGGAGCAGCTGCAGCGAAAGCGCAACTTCTGCACATCGAACAGACGCACCTGCTCTTCGTGGTAGAGACGATGTAGCACGGTTTCGTTGTCCAGGCCCAGTAGTTCATCGGCGGTCAGGGTGGTGGCCAATGCGGTGAGGTGCTGCCAGCTGGCAGCGCGGTCCTCTTCGTCTTTAAGGCGGTCGGCGGGCAGTTGCTGCAGCAACAGGCCACGGGCGCGGCGGCCATCGGCGCAGAGCTTGATACGCGTGCCAATCTGCTGCGACATGACGAAGTAGTTGGTAAAGCAGTCGGACAACGTTTCGCCATCCAGATCGACGACGCCCTGGTAGCGTTGGCCCTGTTTCGGGTCGACGGTCAATGTCAGCGAGCCATCCGGCATCAAGTCGGCCAGGGTAGCGTCGGGGGCAATGCGGTCCGCTTCGTAACGGGCCAGGCCACGAATATCGCGCTCGCTGGAGCACTCGATCATCAGCAGCGGGATCGGACCTTCGGAGCGGGCCTGCAGGATCAGCAAGCCATCGAACTTCAACGCGCCGACCAGCAACGATGCAGCCGCCATCAGCTCGCCGAGCAGTTGCGCGACCGGCTGCGGGTAGGCGTGTTTGGCCAGGACTTCGGCGTAGCTGAGCTCCAAAGAGACCAGCTCGCCACGGGTGTCGCTGTCATCGAAGATGAAGCGTTGGGTGAAGTCGTTATCCGATAGGTCGGTCATAAGTCTGGGTATCTGAAGTGGTGACAAAAGTGATTACAGAATTCGAGGTTACGCCTTGGCCATAGCGTCTTGCTGTCTGGTTATGGCTTACAGGCCGGCGACTGCGTGCGCTTTACGACGAATGGCACTGCCAATGGCTCATGCAGGGTAGGCGAATTACCCCATATGGCTACGCGCAAGCACAATTACAAGTCTTTGCCTGTATGAGTGATCGACGGACCCGGTCAATCATTCGTTGCTGCTGCCACGAAACTTGAACAGATCCCGCCGCTGTTTCTTGCTCGGTTTGCCATCGGTGCTCACGCCCAGAGCGCCTGCTTTACGCTCGGCGGCGGCGTTTTCGCGCTTGGCGATGCTGGCTTCGGTTTCGGCGTACAGCATCTGCGCTTCCGGCGCGCCACGGCGAACGATCGACAGCGCCTGGACCACCACCGTGCGCTCGTCGAAACCGGTACGAATCACGAATTCATCGCCGATACGTGGCTCCTTGCCGGGCTTGCAGCGCTCACCCCGGCAATGCACCTTGCCGCTTTCAATCGCCGCTTTGGCCAAGGCCCGGGTTTTGTAAAAACGCGCAGCCCATAACCATTTATCGAGGCGGACTTTGTCGTCCTCTTCGTTTTTTTGTGCCATGGAATTTCCTCATTCTGAAATATTGGTGAACTGTACTACCGTTTCTGTCGTACCAAGAATTACTCCGTCCCGGACTACAATGCTGACATTCCATAACCTCCTTGCGGGGCTGGAAATCCGGGCCGTAGATATCTGTCGCCTTTTAATCATTATTCTGCGTGAATACCGCGAATTCGGTCGCCTGCGGCCACCGCGGCTTCTACCGGTTGAGCAATATTGAAGACATTTGACCATTTGACCGTTATCGGTCTGCGCGAGTGGGTGGCGCTCCCTGATTTGGGAGTCGCCGGCCTTCGGGCAAAAATCGATACCGGCGCCAGCACCTCAAGCCTCCACGCCACCGAAATCGAGCCGTTCGAGCGCGACGGCGAGCAGTGGGTGCGTTTCACGGCACACCTGGGCACGGTGGTGCAGTTACGTCACCGTCGCTGCGAAGCACCGCTGGTGACAAGGAAAACCATTAAAAGCTCAAACGGTCACGCGCAGGTGCGATACGTGATCAGCACCACCCTGGCCCTTGGTGATCGGGTCTGGCGGGTCGAGTTCACGCTCGCCTGCCGCAAGTCCATGCGCTATCGCCTGCTGCTCGGCTCCAAAGCCCTGATCCACGGCCAGTTGGTGGTCAATCCGGGCATCAAGTATGTACAAGACAAGCCGGTGTTCCCGGTATCTACCTCCTCCACAGGTGTTGCATGAAGATCGCTGTGCTGTCGCGGAACCCGCGTCTGTATTCCACCCGTCGTCTGGTCGAAGCCGGTACCGAGCGTGGCCATGAAATGGTGGTGGTCGACACCTTGCGCGCCTACATGAACATCGCCAGCCACAAGCCGCAGATCCACTACCGCGGCAAACCGCTGGAGGGTTTCGATGCGGTGATTCCACGGATCGGTGCGTCCGTGACCTTTTATGGCTGCGCAGTGCTGCGCCAGTTCGAAATGATGGGGGTATTTCCACTCAACGAATCGGTGGCCATTGCCCGTTCGCGGGACAAGCTGCGTTCGCTGCAATTGCTGTCTCGTCGCGGGATCGGTTTGCCGGTGACCGGCTTTGCCCACTCCCCCGATGACATTCCCGACCTGATCGAAATGGTCAACGGCGCGCCGTTGGTGATCAAGGTGCTGGAAGGTACCCAGGGCATCGGCGTGGTGCTGTGCGAAACCGCCACGGCCGCGGAATCGGTGATCGAGGCATTCATGGGCCTCAAGCAGAACATCATGGTTCAGGAGTACATCAAGGAGGCTGGCGGGGCGGATATTCGCTGCTTCGTCGTCGGTGACAAGGTGATTGCGGCGATGAAGCGCCAGGCCAAACCCGGCGAGTTTCGCTCCAACCTGCATCGCGGTGGCAGCGCGAGCCTGATCAAGATCACACCCGAAGAGCGCATGACAGCGTTGCGTGCGGCGAAGGTCATGGGGCTGGCGGTGGCGGGAGTGGATATCCTGCGCTCCAATCACGGGCCGCTGGTGATGGAAGTGAACTCGTCGCCGGGGCTTGAAGGGATCGAGACCACCACCGGGAAGAATGTGGCGGGGATCATCATTGAGCATCTGGAGAAGAATGGTGGGCCGAATATGACGCGGACCAAAGGTAAGGGTTGAGCCTGAAAAGATCGCAGCCTCGCTTCGCTCGACAGCTCCTACGGGGGATCGCATTTTTCTGTAGGAGCTGTCGAACGAAGCGAGGCTGCGATCTTTTCAGCCGTTAAACCGCATCCCGCGGCAACATCAACCCCAACGGCAACCGCACCCGCGCTTCCAGCCCACCACCCGAGCGATTGCGTAGTTCGACATTCCCGCCATGCATCGAAGCGATCCGCTTCACGATTGCCAATCCCAACCCGGTGCCCTTGCCGCCGCGGGCACGATCGCCGCGGGTGAACGGGTTGAAAATCGCCTCCAGCTCTGACGGATCGATCCCCGCGCCACGGTCCATGACACTCAGGACCACATACGGCGCACTGGTATCCCCGGACACATATGCCGCCACTTCCACCCCGCTGCCGGCGTGATGCAGAGCATTACCGATCAGGTTGTTCAGCAGCCGCTTCATCGATACCCGACGCAGCGGGAACGGCTGGATCGGCTCCAGGCGCAAATGCACTTTCTCTTCGTTCTGGTTGTACGGCGCGGCGACTTCACGAACCAGATCGCTCAGGTCCACTTCTTCCACCGACTCATCACGTCCGTCACGAATGAACGCCAGGAACTGGTCAAGAATCGCGTCCATGTCTTCGATGTCACGGATCATGTCGTCCGTCAGGTCACTGTGGTCGCCCATCAGCTCCAGGGACAGCCGCAAGCGGGTCAACGGCGTACGCAAGTCGTGGGACACCCCGGCCAGCATCAACTCGCGTTCGCGACCGGCCTGCTCGACGTCTTCGGCCATCTGGTTGAAGGCGCGGTAAACCTCGGTCATCTCACTCGGCGTATCGCTGATCGGCAGGCGCACGCTACGGCCCTGGCCGAGTTGCCGTGCGGCATACACCAGACGCTTCAAAGGTTGATTGAGCTGGCTGACGAAGATCCAGGCCGAAGCGGTGGACAGCAGGCCAATAGCGAGGAACCAGCCGAGCACGTTCCAGATTTTCTGACCGCGCAACGGATGCGGATACAGCGGCACTTTCAGCCAGCCTTCACCCAGGCTCGGAGCACGAACCCACAGTGCCGGGGGAGAATGCATGCGTAGTCGCACTTCGGTGTCCGGCCCCAACTCGGTCTGCATCTGTCGCTGGTAAATCTCACTGTAGGGCCAATGTTGCTCGCCTTCCGGGACACCGGCGCCCACTACCCTGATCAGGGGTGCACTATCGGCAATCTTTGCGCGGTTCTCTTCATCAGCCGCCCAGTAGGCACGCAACACCAGGGCGACACCGTGGCTGTATTGGCGGTCCACCAGCACGTCTTCGTTCATCAGCAGATAAACCAGGGTCAGCGCCTTGGAGAAGAGAACGACGATGAGCACCAGCCAAAGGGTGCGAGAAAAGAAGCTCTGGGGAAACCAAACGGGGGTTTTCATGGATAGCCGTTAAACACTTGCAGGAGCGAGCGATGCTCGCATATTGCGGATCGCGAGTCTGCGGACAGGATCGATTGATCCGTTGTCCGCATGACCCGCTCCTACAAATCGCCAATCACTTGGTGGCGGTACCATCCGGTACAAACACGTAACCCACGCCCCAGACAGTCTGGATGTAACGCGGTTTGGACGGATCGGGCTCGATCATCCGGCGCAGACGGGAAATCTGCACATCGATGGAACGCTCCAGGGCATCCCACTCGCGACCACGGGCCAGGTTCATCAATTTGTCGCGGGTCAGCGGTTGACGCGCATTCATCACCAGGGCCTTGAGCACAGCGAATTCACCGGTGGTGAGCATGTGCACTTCTTCGCCGCGCTTGAGCTCGCGGGTGGCCAGGGACAACTCGTAGTCACCGAAGGTCACGCTTTCGTCTTCGCTGCCCGGAGCGCCAGGCACCGGCGCCGACTGGCGACGCAATACCGCCTTGACGCGAGCCATCAACTCATCGGGGTTGAACGGCTTGGCCAGGTAATCGTCGGCGCCCAGTTCCAGGCCCTTGATGCGGCTCAGCTCGTCGCCCTTGGCGGTGAGCATGATGATCGGAATCTGGTTGTTCGCGTTGCGCAGACGGCGGCAGGCGGTCAGGCCGTCTTCGCCGGGCAACATCAGGTCGAGGACGACCAGGTTGAACACTTCGCGCGCCAGCAGGCGATCCATTTGCTCGGTATTCGGTACGGCGCGGGCGCGGTAGCCCTTGCTGACGAAAAAACGTTCCAGCAGGCTGCTCAGCCCCGGATCGTCGTCAACGATAAGAATTTTTTCGCCTTCAGCAGTTTGTGCAGTGCTGCTCATTGGATGCTCCCTTTGATCTCGGCGCGCATTATGGCGTAGCTGCCGTTATACGCACCGTGTGCATTGTTAGCAGATTTTTCCTATACCGCCAGAAAACCGGCCATTGCACCGGCAACCCGCGATGCCCCCGAATGCCGTAACGCTGGTTATAATGCCCGGCCTTTTGTGTCAGGCAACATCAGACAGGTACTACAGACGGACTCCATTTATTTTCATGGCGTCGGCAGTAATTGTTCGATTTCACGGGTCAACGGGATACCTTTTGATCCAGGTAGCGGTGCAGGCCAGGCCGCTCAACCAGACTCGCCGAGGCCCTATCTCTGCGCCTGCGAGCCTGCTTTCACAATTTGTCAGGTGGTTTTATGGACAGCATCAACAGCCGCATCGCCGAGGAACTCGGTGTACGCCCACAACAGGTCGAAGCGGCCGTCGCGCTACTCGATGAAGGCTCTACCGTTCCCTTCATCGCCCGTTACCGGAAAGAAGTGACCGGCAGCCTCGACGATACGCAATTGCGTCATCTGGAAGAGCGCCTGCGCTACCTGCGAGAACTCGACGAACGGCGTATCAGCATCCTCGCCAGCATCCAGGAGCAGGGCAAGCTGACCCCGCAACTTGAACGCGACATCAAGCTCGCCGACACCAAGACCCGTCTCGAAGACTTGTACCTGCCGTACAAGCAGAAGCGCCGCACCAAGGGCCAGATCGCCCTGGAAGCCGGCCTCGGCGAACTGGCCGACGGCCTGTTCAACGACCCGGCCCTGAGCCCGGAAACCGAAGCCGCACGTTTCATCGACGCCGAAAAAGGCGTGGCCGATGTGAAGGCAGCCCTCGAAGGCGCCAAGTACATCCTGATGGAGCGCTTCGCCGAAGACGCCGGCCTGCTGGAAAAGCTGCGCAACTACCTCAAGCAGGAAGCCACCCTCAGTGCCCGCGTGATTGCCGGCAAGGAAGAGGAAGGCGCCAAGTTCCGCGACTACTTCGAACACGACGAACCGCTCAAAAGCATGCCGTCGCACCGCGCCCTGGCGATTTTCCGCGGCCGCAACGAAGGCATTCTCAGCTCCGCGCTGAAAGTCGGCGAGGAACTGCCGGGCACCATGCACCCGTGCGAAGGCATGATCGGCCAGCAATTCGGCATCCAGAACCAGAACCGCGCCGCCGACAAATGGCTGGGCGAAGTGGTGCGCTGGACCTGGAAGGTCAAGCTCTACACCCATCTGGAAACCGACCTGCTGGGTGAGCTGCGCGATGGCGCGGAAACCGAAGCGATCAACGTATTCGCCCACAACCTGCACGACCTGCTGCTGTCGGCCCCGGCCGGCCCGCGCGCCACTCTGGGCCTCGACCCGGGCCTGCGCACCGGTTGCAAGGTCGCCGTGGTCGACTCCACCGGCAAGCTGCTGGATCACGCCACGGTTTACCCGCACGTGCCGCACAACAAGTGGGAGCAGACCCTCGCCGTGCTCGCCGCCCTGTGCGCCAAGCACTCGGTGGACCTGATCGCCATCGGCAACGGTACCGCCAGCCGCGAGACCGACAAGCTGGCCGCGGAACTGATCAAAAAATACCCGGCCATGAAAATGACCAAGGTCATGGTGTCCGAGGCCGGTGCATCGGTTTACTCGGCATCGGAGCTGGCTTCCAAGGAATTCCCGGACCTCGACGTGTCGATCCGTGGCGCCGTGTCGATTGCCCGTCGCCTGCAAGACCCGCTGGCTGAGTTGGTGAAGATCGATCCGAAATCCATCGGCGTCGGCCAGTACCAGCACGACGTGTCGCAGCTGAAACTGGCCCGTGGCCTGGATGCGGTGGTCGAGGACTGCGTGAACGCCGTCGGCGTGGACGTAAACACCGCGTCCGTGGCGCTGCTGGCACGGATCTCCGGCCTCAACGCGACCCTGGCGCAGAACATCGTCAGCCACCGCGACGAGCACGGCGCGTTCAAAACCCGCGCTGCGCTGAAGAAAGTCGCCCGCCTGGGTGAAAAAACCTTCGAACAGGCCGCCGGCTTCCTGCGCGTCATGAACGGCGAAAACCCGCTGGACTCGTCGGCGGTTCACCCGGAAGCCTATCCGCTGGTTCAGCGCATCGCCGCCGAAACCGACCGTGACATCCGCTCGCTGATTGGCGATGCCACGTTCCTCAAGCGTCTCGATCCGAAGAAGTACACCGATGAAACCTTCGGTTTGCCGACGGTCACCGACATCCTCCAGGAACTGGAAAAACCCGGCCGCGATCCGCGTCCCGAGTTCAAGACCGCCGAGTTCCAGGAAGGCGTCGAAGACCTCAAGGACCTGCAACCGGGCATGATCCTCGAAGGCGTGGTGACCAACGTGACCAACTTCGGTGCCTTCGTCGATATCGGCGTTCATCAGGACGGTTTGGTGCACATCTCCGCACTTTCGGAGAAGTTCATCAAGGATCCACGGGAAGCGGTGAAGGCCGGTGACGTGGTGAAAGTGAAGGTCATGGAAGTCGACATCCCGCGCAAACGCGTGGGCCTGTCGATGCGCATGAGCGACACCCCGGGCGAGAAAATCGACGGTGCTCGCGGCGCGCGTCCGGGGTCGGCTCCACGCCAGTCCCAGAACACCGCACCGCGCAAGGAAACCACGGCGACAGCACCGGGCAACAATGCCATGGCTTCGTTGTTCGCCAATGCCAAGCAGTTGAAGAAACGCTGATGGACATTCCCGCCGGGCTGACCGAAAGCGCGTTTTTCAAGCTGCTGGGCTGCCGCTTGCACAGTCTGGAAACCGGGGTGGCGCAAGTCGCCCTGGCGCTGGAACCCGAGCTGCGCAATCGCGGTGGCAAGCTGCACGGCGGGGCCTTGTTCAGCCTGGTGGACATTGCCATGGGGCTGGCCTGTTCCAGCACCCACGGCTTTGACCAGCAGAGCGCGACCATCGAGTGCAAAATCAACTACATCCGCGCCGTCTCGGACGGCGAGGTAATGTGCACGGCGCGGGTGATCCACCCGGGTCGCCGCACATTGGTGGTCGAGGCCGATGTGGTGCAGGGCGACAAACTGGTCGCAAAAGCACAAGGCACGTTCGCTGTCCTGTAGATAGTCTTCCCCGATTTGAGTTAATTTCGGCGCAATGACCTGTAGGAGCGAGCTTGCTCGCGATGAACGTCAGGGCGCCGTTTTCAATCAGGCACCCCTCGTTATCGTTAACCTCCATCGCGAGCTAGCTCGCTCCTACAAAACCAGGCGAAAACGCCAGTTTTAACTTCACCCTTGTAGACCGTCTTGCCCACCCCCATATTGGGGCGACTGACGCGTGAAGGAATCCAACTTGAGCGAACTTCTCAACCGCCGCCTGGCTCTGCTCGGCGAGCGCGCTAACCTCTCTCTGCTCGAACAGTGCCTTCACGGCATCGAACGTGAATGCCTGCGCGTGACCGATGAAGGTCGCCTGGCGCAAACGCCGCACCCGGAAGAATTGGGTTCCGCGCTGACCAATGAACAGATCACCACCGACTATTCCGAGTCGCTGCTGGAGTTCATCACCCCGGCCCTGCCCGATCCTGCCGATACGCTGGCGAGCCTGGACAGCATTCACCGCTTTGCCTACAGCAAGCTCGGCAACGAGTATCTGTGGAGTCCATCGATGCCGTGCCCGTTGCCGGCCGAGGAAGACATCCCGATCGCCTATTACGGCACGTCCAATATCGGGCAGCTCAAGTACGTCTACCGCAAGGGTCTGGCCCTGCGTTACGGCAAAACCATGCAATGCATTGCCGGCATTCACTACAACTTCTCCTTGCCGGAAAAGCTCTGGCCGTTGCTCAGGCAGGCCGAGGGTTTTGTCGGCACTGACCGCGACTTTCAGTCGTCCTCCTACATCGCCCTGATCCGTAACTTCCGCCGCTACAGCTGGCTGCTGATGTACCTGTTCGGCGCCTCGCCAGCACTGGACGCCGGCTTCCTGCGCGGTCGTTCACATCAGCTGGAGCAACTGGATCCGCAGACTTTGTACTTGCCTTACGCCACCAGCCTGCGCATGAGCGACCTGGGTTATCAGAGCAGCGCCCAGGCCGGCCTGACGCCGTGCTACAACGATCTGAACAGCTACACCGACAGCCTGCGCAAAGCGGTGGCCACGCCGTATGCACCCTATGTCGAAGTCGGCACCCACCAGGATGGCGAGTGGGTACAGCTCAACACCAACATCCTGCAGATCGAAAACGAGTACTACTCCAACATCCGCCCGAAACGCGTGACCTACACCGGTGAACGCCCTATCCAGGCACTGATGGCCCGAGGTATCCAGTACATTGAAGTGCGCTGCCTGGACATCAATCCGTTCCTGCCGATGGGCATCGACCTCACCGAGTCGCGTTTCCTCGATGCGTTCCTGCTGTACTGCGCGCTCAATGACAGCCCGCTGCTGACCAACACCAATTGCGGCAACGCGACCTCGAACTTCCTCAGCGTGGTCAAGGAAGGTCGTCGTCCAGGCCTGCAGCTGCAACGGGATGGCCAGCCGGTTGACCTCAAGGAATGGGCCGGCGAGTTGCTGGAGAAAATTGCTCCATTGGCCGCGATGCTCGACCAGAGCCATGGCGGCGATGCCCACAGCAAAGCGCTGGACGCCCAGATGGCCAAGGTTCGGGACCCGTCCCTGACGCCCTCGGCCCAGGTGCTGGCAGCGATGGCCGAGCACAAGGAGAGCTTTACCCAGTTCTCACTGCGCCAGAGCCAGGCCCATGCCGAGTTCTTCCGCAGCGAGCCATTGGCGGCTGAAGAACAGGCGCAGTTTGAAGAGCGGGCACGTTCGTCCCTGGCTCAACAGGCTGAGCTGGAGCAGAACGAAGTCGGTGATTTCGATGTGTTTGTCGGGGCGTATCAGGCGAGCATTCTGGCGATCAGTAACTAATCGGCGCCTGTAAAAAAGATCGCAGCCTTCGGCAGCTCCTACATTGGAATGCGTTTCCTGTAGGAGCTGCCGAAGGCTGCGATCTTTTTGTTTCCAGCCCATTCACAATGATTCACCGGGTGCTCCCCTCATAAGCTAATTCGAAAAAGTTATTTATTTTCTAATTCTTAGATCATTTAGTCTCTTTCTCACGCCGACTCTCGGTCGCCTGACAAGGAGCTTTCTGATGAAACTGACTTTCCCTCTACGCTTGCTGGCGGCCGCTTCCTTGGTTACCGCAAGTTTTTTTGCCCAGGCGGCCGACTTCACCGTCGCCTACCAGACCACCGTTGATCCGGCGAAAGTCGCCCAGGCCGACGGCGCTTACGAAAAAGCCACCAAGGCCGATATCAGCTGGCGCAAATTCGACAACGGTGCCGATATCATCGCTGCCATCGCCTCCGGCGACGTGCAGATCGGCTACCTCGGTTCCAGCCCTCTGACCGCCGCCATCACTCGCAAAGTCCCCGTAGAAACCTTCCTCATCGCCACCCAGATCGGCGCCGCTGAAGCCTTGGTCGCCCGCGACGGTTCCGGGATCAAGACCCCGCAAGACCTGATCGGCAAAAAAATCGCCGTGCCATTTGTGTCCACCGGTCACTACAGCCTGCTCGCTGCGCTCAAGCACTGGAACATCGACCCATCGAAAGTCACCGTCCTCAACCTGGCTCCACCCGCGATCATTGCCGCCTGGAAACGCGGTGACATCGACGCCACTTACGTCTGGGATCCGGCCCTCGGTGTCGCCAAGGAAAACGGCAAGGTGTTGATCACCTCCGGCGAACTGGCCAAGTTCGGTGCACCGACCTTCGACGCCTGGATCGTGCGCAAGGATTTCGCCGAGAAGCATCCGGAAATCGTCACCGCGTTCGCCAAAGTGACCCTGGACGCCTATGCCGATTACCGCAAAGACCCGCAAGCCTGGCTCGCCAACCAGGGCAACGTCGACAAACTGGTGAAGCTCTCCGGCGCCAAGGCCAGCGACATTCCGTTGCTGCTGCAAGGCAACGTCTACCCGCTGGCGGCTGACCAGGTGCTCACCCTCGGCGCGCCAACCACCAAAGCCATCACCGACACCGCGGCGTTCCTCAAGGAACAAGGCAAGGTCGAGGCCGTGCTGCCGGACTACGCACCGTACGTCAGCGCCAAGTTCATCACCAACTGATCGGGAGTCAATGCAATGGCCTTGCTACAGCTGGAGCGCATCAGCGCACAGTACCCCGGCAACCCGGAACCGGTGCTGGCGGATATCTCCCTGAGCCTGGGGCCCCGGCAATTGCTGGTCGCCCTCGGCCCGTCCGGCAGTGGCAAGACTTCGCTGTTGAACCTGATTGCCGGTTTCGTCGAGCCCAGCGCCGGGCGCATCACCCTCGACGCCGTGCCCGTCAAAGGCCCGAGTGCCGAGCGTGGCGTGGTGTTCCAGGACGACGCGTTGCTGCCGTGGCAAAACGTACTGGCCAATGTCGGGTTCGGTCTTGAGCTGGCCGGTATCGCACGGGACAAACGCGAAGCCCGCGCCCGGGAAATGCTCGCCCTGGTCGACCTTTCCGGTTTTGAACAGCGCCGCATCTGGCAGCTTTCCGGTGGCCAGAAGCAGCGTGTCGGCCTGGCCCGCGCCCTCGCCGCCGACCCGCGTGTGTTGCTGATGGATGAGCCTTTCGGTGCCCTCGACGCCTTCACCCGCGAGCAGATGCAGGAACTGTTGCTGCAAGTCTGGCAACGTACCGCCAAACCGGTGTTCCTGATTACCCACGACATCGAAGAAGCCGTGTTCCTCGCCACCGACCTGATTCTGCTGGCACCAAACCCGGGGCAAATCGTCGAGCGCCTGAGCCTCGATTTCGGTCAGCGCTATGCCGCCGGTGAATCGGCCCGCTCGATCAAATCCGACCCACGCTTTATCGAAACCCGCGAACACGTACTCGCCAAAGTGTTCTCCCAACGCAGTGCCGCCCAGTGGCAGGAGCGCGCATGAGCAGTTACCAAACTCCCGTCGCAGCGATCAAGCCAGGCACTCCCGTGACTCCGGTGCCACGCAGCTTGAGCACGCGCTGGATCAGTGTGCTGACACTGTTCGTTCTCGTTGCTATTTGGTGGGCCGTGACGGCGACCAGCTTGATCGAACCGCTGTTCCTGCCGCCACCTTCCGCCGTGCTGCAAAAAGGCTGGCTGCTGGCGACTTCAGGCTACATGGATTCAACCCTGTGGCAGCACCTCGGCGCGAGTCTGGGCCGCATCGGCCTGGGCCTCGGCTTTGCGATTCTCACCGCCGTGCCGGTGGGCATCGCCATCGGCGCCAACCGTATCGCCCGTGGTGTGCTCGACCCGCTGATCGAGTTCTACCGGCCGATTCCGCCGCTGGCTTATCTGCCACTGATCGTGATCTGGTGCGGCATCGGCGAATTGTCGAAAGTGCTGCTGATCTACCTGGCGATCTTCGCCCCGATTGCCATCGCCACCGCCACCGGTGTGCGTACGGTCGACCCGGCCAAATTGCGTGCCGCGCAGTCGCTCGGTGCAACGCGCGTGCAGTTGATTCGCCACGTCATTTTGCCGAGTGCCTTGCCGGATATCCTGACCGGTGTGCGCATTGGCCTCGGTGTGGGTTGGTCGACCCTGGTCGCCGCCGAATTGATTGCCGCCACCAGCGGTCTTGGCTTCATGGTGCAATCGGCTGCGCAGTTTTTGGTCACCGATGTGGTGGTACTGGGGATTCTGGTGATCGCGCTGATCGCCTTCGCGATGGAGTTGGGCCTGCGTGCCCTGCAACGCAAACTGGTGCCGTGGCACGGCCAAAATCACTGAATATTGAACACCCCTGTAGGAGCGAGCTTGCTCGCGATGGACTCAAGAGCGCCGCGTTTAGCCAGTAAACACGCGTTATCGTTAACGACCATCGTCGGAACGCCGCCCGGAGCAAGCTCGCTCCTACAGTTGGCACCTCCAGATTGAAGAGAACCACCATGAGCCACCTGACCATCGTCCCCTTAAGCTCCGCCCTCGGTGCGCAAATCAGCGGCGTCGACATCAGCCAGCCACTGAACCTGGAGCAGCGCGATGCCATCGAACAGGCCCTGCTCAAGCATCAGGTCCTGTTCTTTCGCGAGCAGCCGATCACGCCACAGCAACAGGCGCGATTCGCCGCGAATTTCGGCGACCTGCACATTCATCCGATCTACCCCAATGTGCCAGAACAACCAGAGGTACTGATCCTCGACACCGCCGTCACCGACGTACGCGATAACGCGATCTGGCACACCGACGTGACCTTCCTGCCGACCCCGGCCATGGGCGCGGTACTCAGCGCCAAGTTGCTGCCGGCGTTTGGCGGCGACACGTTGTGGGCCAGCGGGATCGCGGCGTATGAAGCCCTGTCGGCGCCGATGAAAACCTTGCTCGAAGGGCTGACTGCCACCCACGATTTCACTCGTTCATTCCCGCTGGAGCGCTATGGCAACACGCCCGAGGCGCTGGTCCAGTGGGAAGAGGCACGACGCAAGAATCCGCCGTTGTCGCACCCGGTGATCCGCACGCACCCGGTGAGTGGGCGCCGCTCGCTGTTCGTCAACGAAGGTTTCACTTCGAAGATCAACGAACTGTCGGAAACCGAGAGCGAGGCGATTCTGAAGTTCCTGTTCGCCCATTCAACGCGGCCGGAGTTCACCATTCGCTGGCGCTGGCAGCAGGACGACATTGCGTTCTGGGACAACCGCGTGACCCAGCATTACGCGGTGGATGATTACCGGCCGGCGCGGCGGGTGATGCAGCGGGCGACGGTGTTGGGGGATGTGCCATTTTAAGATCAAAAGATCGCAGCCTTCGGCAGCTCCTACATTGACTGCGTTCGCCGCAAATATTACGGTCGAACATTGATCCTGTAGGAGCTGCCGAAGGCTGCGATCTTTTGCTTTTCAGGGTTATTCCGCCGTCGAAGGCTTCTCCCAAAGATTGACCCCACCCTCCCGGGCAAACCGGTCAATCTCCGCCAGTTCCTCTGCACTGAAGCTCAGGTTCTTCAACGCCCCGACGTTCTCGATGATCTGCTCCGGCCGGCTCGCGCCAATCAATGCCGACGTGACCCGTGGATCGCGCAGGGTCCAGGCCAGTGCCAGTTGCGCCAGGCTCTGGCCACGACGCCTGGCGATTTCGTTGAGTGCCCGCACTTGGGCAATGTTGGCCTCGGACAAATGCGATGCCTGCAACGAAGCACCGCCCGGACGGTTGACCCGCGCATCCGCCGGCACGCCGTTGAGGTACTTGTCGGTCAGCAAGCCCTGGGCCAGCGGGGTGAAGGCAATCACGCCGGTGCCGAGTTCGTCGGTGGTGTCCAGCAGGTCTTTTTCCACCCAGCGATTGAGCAGGTTGTAGGCCGGCTGGTGAATCAGCAGCGGCACTTTCCACTCTTTGAGCAACGCCGCCATTTCGCGGGTTTTCACCCCGGAGTAGGACGAGATTCCGATGTACAACGCCTTGCCCTGCTGCACCGCCGTGGCGAGTGCGCTGGCGGTTTCTTCCAGCGGGGTGTCCGGATCGAAACGGTGAGAATAGAAGATGTCGACGTAGTCCACGCCCAGGCGTTGCAGGCTCTGGTCAAGGCTGGCCAGCACGTACTTGCGCGAACCACCGCCCTGACCGTAAGGGCCGGGCCACATGTCCCAACCAGCCTTGCTGGAAATGATCAGCTCGTCGCGGTACTGCTTGAAGTCTTCACGCAGTAAACGGCCGAAGTTGATCTCGGCGCTGCCGTACGGCGGGCCGTAGTTGTTGGCCAGGTCGAAGTGGTTGATGCCCAGGTCGAACGCCGTGCGCAGCAATGCGCGCTGGGTATCGATCGGCGTGCTGTCGCCGAAGTTGTGCCACAGTCCCAGGGACAGCGCCGGCAACACCAGACCGCTGCGGCCTACGCGGCGGTAAGGGATGGAGTCGTAGCGGTTTTCGGCAGCGGTGTAAGTCATCGAATCCTCTCTTGTCGGTCTTGAATCTGGTATCGACTGCTTCGCCAGTCGTCCAGCATACGCCCGCACGGACGCCAAAAAACCTGGGATTCGACTAAATGCTGAAACGTTTCACAGAAAATTAATCTGCCCGGAGAATTGAACAAAACAGCGACAGGCTTGCGTGATCCGGGTCGACAGGAACAAAGTCGCCGAAGCAACGAAGAAGCGATAGCTATCGCAAGGATGGAGCAAGCCATGCACACCACGATCATCATCACCTTCGGCCTGGTCCTGCTCGCGATGATGCTGTTCATCGGCGAGAAACTCGGCTTCAGCCGTCAGACACTCACCTACAGTTTCGTGATCCTGTGGCTGGCGTTGACAGTGATCAACGGCGCCATCGGCGTGGTGACCGCCGGACAGGCGTTGAGTACGGAACTGGGGATCGGCACGATGGTGTTCAGCATTCCGGTGGCGGCGCTGGTGTTGTTCATGGTGCTGAGCGCCGAGACCTGAAAAGCCCCGGCGCCCTGCCCGCGATCAACGCACCAGATGCAGGAACTGCATGTGCCGTTCGTACTGGTCGAGGATGTCGTTGATGATCTGCTCCTTGGTGTAACCCACCAGATCGTAGTTTTGGCTGCCCTCGCTCAAATGCACTTCGGCGCGGTAGTAACGACGGTTGTTGAGTTCCTTGGAACCCATGCCACCCCGGGCAAACGACGGCGTAAAGTAGCCGCGCATTTGCACCTGGTAGATAAATGGATGTTCGTCACCGTGACCGATTTCCAGGCTGACGCTGTCGTTGACCGGTTCTGGATGCGTGATGACCTTGAGGCCCTTCTCGATGAATACCGCCGAGACCTCTTCAATCGCCGGGCGCACCGTCGTATCGAGGAAGCGATAGACCTCATCCCGCGACGGGAAATGCACCGCCTGGCTCAAACGCTGACGCCAGCCGCCCCGCCGTGATCCGGACACCGGTGCCAGTGAATGCATCTGTGCAATCTGCTTCTGCGATTCCAGATAAAACGCTTTGTGCAGCCCCCACATCATCAACAGCAGAATCAACGAGAACGGCAGAGAGGTCAGGACCACCGCCGACTTCAACGCATCGATGCTGCCGGAAAACAGCAAAGCACTGGTCACCAGTGCGGTCATCGCCCCCCAGAACACCCGCAGCCATTTCGGCCCGTCTTCATCCGGGTTGCCGCCCTTGGCGGACAGCGTCGAGAGCACCACGGTGCCGGAGTCGGCGGAGGTGACGAAGAACACGAAGCTGATGAACACCGTGACCGCGATGACGGTTTTGCTCCACGGGTAGGTTTCCAGCAGCAGATAGAGCGTCATCGACGGATTGTCGATGGCCGACATGCCGAGCGCGCTCATGCCGTGGTTGAGTACTTGATCGATGGCGCTGTTGCCGAAAATCGACATCCACGCCAGGGTGAAGCCGAGCGGGATCAGCAGCACGCCGAAGACGAATTCGCGAATGGTCCGGCCACGGGAAATCCGTGCGATGAACAGGCCCACGAACGGCGACCATGCGATCCACCAGGCCCAGTAGAACACCGTCCAGCCGCCCAGCCAGTCGCTGGGTTTGCCGTAGGCGTACAGATCAAAACTCTTCATCGGCAAGGCGCCGAGATAGTCGCCGACGTTCTGGATCAGCGTGTTGAGCAAGTGCTGCGTGGGGCCGGCGAACAACACGAACAGCAACAGCGCACAGGCCAGCAGCATGTTGATGTCGGACATCACTCGCACCCCCTTGTCGACGCCGGATACGGCAACGATGATCGCTGCACCCATCATCAAGGTGATCAGGCCGACCTGAATCCATTGGGTATGGGCGATGCCGAACAGGTAGTCGAGACCCGAGTTGAGGTGCAACACGCCGAAGCCCATGTCGGCGCCGAGGCCGAACACCGTGGCGATGATGCCGAAGCCGTCCACCGCGTAACCTATCGGGCCGTTGATGCGCTTGCCGATCAACGGATACAGCGCCGAACGCAGGGCCAGTGGCAGGTTATGCCGGTAGGCAAAGTAAGCCAGCGCCATGCCGACAAAGGCGAACACGCCCCAGCCATGCAGGCCCCAGTGCAGAAACAGAATCTGCATCGCCTGGCGCGCCGCCTCCGCCGTACCGGCCTCGCCTTGGGGCGGTTGCAGCATGTGGGTCAGCGGCTCGGACACACAGAAGAAAAATAGAGTGATGCTGATCCCGGCGGCGAACAGCATGCCGGCCCAGGACAGGTAACTGAATTCGGGTTCGTCGTGGTCGGCACCGAGCTTGATCTTGCCGTAGCCGGACAAGGCGGTGACCACCACGAAGACCAGATACAGGGTCATCGCCAGCAGGTAATACCAGCCGACCGTGTTGGCCGCCCAGTTTTGCGCCGCCAGCAACCAGGCACCGGCCTGCTCTGGCATGGCGATGACAACGACACCAAACAACAGGATGAAACTCGCCGAGAACCAGAACACCGGCGGATTCATGCGGATCAAGCCGCTTGGAGGGATGGACGATGCACTCACGTTCGGTGCACCTCGGAGGGGAAAATCGTGGCTGTAGAAATCGGACTCAGCAAAGGCAAGCCTCCTGTTGTGAGCGGGCAGCGAACCGCCGGTTTAACTTGAATGAACGTTCAAGTTAAACATGGATAGGGGGCTAAGGACTAATCGCAGGGCTCGGCGGTAGCTTTCCTACACTAGCTTAAGGAAGGGGATGAGGCGGGATTTGGGGGGTTCTGTAGGAGCTGCCGCAGGCTGCGATCTTTTGACTTTTGCGGTGCACTTGAAAAGATCGCAGCCTCGTTTCACTCGACAGCTCCTACAGCCAGCGAAAACTATCTCTCACCAAAAAGCCGGGGCATTACTTCTGCGCCCCATCATCCAACTGCAGATTCGCCTGGGTCAGGTTGCTGCCCGCCGGCACGCTACGGGTTAGCCAGACATTGCCACCGATGGTCGAACCCTGACCGATGGTGATCCGGCCAAGAATCGTCGCCCCGGCATAAATCACCACGTCATTCTCGACAATCGGATGCCGTGGCTGGCCCTTCTGCAACTGACCGTCTTCGTCCGCCGGGAAGCGCTTGGCGCCCAAAGTCACCGCCTGATAAATCCGCACGCGCTCGCCGATGATCGCGGTTTCGCCGATCACCACGCCGGTACCGTGGTCGATAAAGAAACTGCGGCCGATCTGCGCGCCGGGGTGAATGTCGATGCCGGTGGCCGAGTGGGCTATTTCCGCGCTGATCCGCGCCAGCAACGGCAGCCCGGCACGGTACAAATGGTGGGCCAGCCGGTGGTGAATCACCGCCAGAATCCCCGGGTAGCACAACAGCACTTCATCGACACTGCGGGCCGCCGGGTCACCGTGATAGGCCGCGAGCACGTCGGTGTCCAACAGGCTGCGCAACCCAGGCAAAGCGAGGGCGAAGTCCTGAATGATCTGGATGGTTTTGGCTTCGACCTCGGTATCGGCCTGGGCGCTGTGGCGCGCGGCGTAGCGCAATTCGAGTCGCGCCTGGGCCAACAGCGCATTCAGCGCCACATCCAGCGTATGACCGACGTAGAAGTCTTCACTCTCCTCACGCAAGTCCACCGGCCCCAGGCGCATCGGGAACAGCGCGCCGCACAGGGCTTCGAGAATCTCTGCCATGGCCGCCCGGGAGGGCAGTTCGCGACCGCCCTGCTCGCCGCTGGCCCGGCCGTTTTGTGCACGCCACTGCTCACGTGCCGTGCGCAGCTGACTGACGATGGTCTGCAATTGCCAATGGCTGGAACGCTCACTCACGGTAAAAACTCCTCACGGGCGACCGGACTGTCTGGCCGCACTGACGGCGATTACTTTACGGCAAGGGTCACGAGGCAAATTAAGAACCAATAGTGCTGTGCTCAGTTCGATTGGCTATAAGCGATTGACGGTTGCCCAGGCTTTGGGGCCTGCCTATAGTCCTGAGATCTTCCACGGCCAGTACGGACCCATGATCAAACAACAACTCGCCCGCTTTAACCGCCTCGACCTGCTCGGTCAGCCCACCGCCCTGGAAAAACTCGAACGCCTGTCGACCTGGTTGGGCCGCGACGTGTACGTCAAGCGCGATGACCTGACGCCGCTGGCGATGGGCGGCAACAAGCTGCGCAAACTCGAGTATCTGGCCGCCGATGCCTTGGCCCAGGGTGCCGACACCTTGATCACCGCCGGCGCGTTGCAATCGAACCATGTACGCCAGACGGCCGCCATTGCCGCCAAGTTGGGTCTGGGCTGCGTAGCCCTTCTGGAAAACCCTCTCGGCACTAACGACAGCAATTACACCGGCAACGGCAACCGCCTGCTGCTTGACCTGTTCGATGCCAAGGTCGAATTGGTGGAAAACCTCGACAACGCCGACGAACAACTGCAAGCCCTGGCTGGCCGACTGCGCAGCAACGGCAAGAAGCCCTATCTGGTGCCGATCGGTGGTTCAAATGCGCTGGGCGCCCTGGGCTACGTGCGCGCCGGGCTGGAACTGGCCGAACAGATCAAGGACACCGGCCTGAAGTTCGCCGCCGTGGTCCTGGCCTCGGGCAGCGCCGGTACCCACAGCGGCCTGGCACTGGCCTTGAGTGAAGCACTGCCGGATCTGCCAGTGATCGGCGTGACGGTTTCGCGCAGCGATGAAGATCAGCGGCCAAAGGTTCAAGGCCTGGCCGAACGCACCGCCGAGCTGCTGGGCGTGAACCTGCCGGACGCTTTCAAAGTCGAGTTGTGGGACGAGTATTTCGCCCCGCGTTATGGCGAACCGAACGCAGGGACACTGGCGGCGGTGAAGCTGCTGGCAGGTCAGGAAGGCTTGCTGCTGGACCCGGTCTACACTGGCAAGGCCATGGCGGGGTTGCTGGATGGGATCGGGCGTCAGCGTTTCGACGAAGGCCCGATTATCTTCCTGCACACCGGTGGGGCGCCGGCGTTGTTTGCCTATAAAGATTTTCTGTAGGCGATTCAGAAGATCAAAAGGTCGCAGCCTGCGGCAGCTCCTACATGGATCGGCATGCACCTGTAGGAGCTGCCGCAGGCTGCGATCTTTTCCTATGGCACCGAATATTCAATTAACGAATAACAAATAGAATATTTATTATTTTATTATCTAACTGTGTCGTCTTATAGTCACGCCGCAGGCGAATTTGCAAGGAGACGCATAAGCTGCATTAAGGCAGGATATTGCAGTCGTCCGAATCCCGAATTTGCCAACTTTCCTTAAGCGTCTTCCATAAGAAAACACAGGGGCTTGTCATGAATTTTTCCGCACTACGTCGCAATCTGCTGGTGGGCTCGCTGGGCCTGGCACTGAGCGCCGGCCTGATTGGCCAGGCGGTTGCCGGTGAGCAACTGCAAAAAATCAAAGACGCTGGCGTGATCAACGTTGGCCTGGAAGGCACCTACCCACCGTTCAGTTTCGTCGACGCCGACGGCAAACTGACCGGCTTCGAAGTCGAGTTCTCCGAAGCCCTGGCCAAAGAGCTGGGTGTCAAAGTCAAACTGCAACCGACCAAATGGGACGGCATCCTCGCGGCCCTGGAATCCAAGCGCCTGGACGCAGTGATCAACCAGGTAACCATCTCCGAAGAGCGCAAGAAGAAGTATGACTTCTCCGAGCCCTACACCGTTTCCGGTATTCAGGCACTGGTGCTGACGAAGAAGGCCGCCGAGCTGAACATCAAGTCCGCCGCCGACCTGTCTGGCAAGAAAGTCGGCGTAGGCCTGGGCACCAACTACGAAGAGTGGGTGAAAGCCAATGTCCCAACCGCTGACATCCGCACCTACGAAGATGATCCGACCAAGTTCCAGGACCTGCGTGTCGGCCGTATCGACGCCATTCTGATCGACCGCCTCGCCGCGCTGGAATACGCCAAGAAGGCCAAGGACACCACCGCCGCCGGTGATGCGTTCTCCCGTCAGGAAGCCGGCATTGCCCTGCGCAAAGGCGAGCCTGAACTGCTGGCCGCGGTGAACAAGGCAATCGATAAGCTGCGCGCCGATGGCACCCTGAAAAAGCTCTCGGAAAAATACTTCAACGCAGACGTCACTCAGTAATGGGAGAAGCTTTCCAACTCGCACTGGACTCCGCGCCCTTTCTGCTCAAGGGCGCGTATTACACGGTCATCCTCAGCCTGGGCGGGATGTGCTTCGGCCTGGTGATGGGCTTTGGCCTGGCGCTGATGCGCCTGTCGCGTTTCAAACTGGTGAGCTGGATCGCCCGCATCTACGTGTCGTTCTTTCGCGGCACGCCGTTGCTGGTGCAACTGTTCGTGATCTATTACGGCTTGCCGCAATTGGGTCTGGAACTGGATCCGCTGCCGGCGGCCCTGATCGGCTTCTCGCTGAACATGGCCGCCTACGCCTGTGAAATCCTGCGTGCCGCGATCAGTTCCATCGAGCGTGGCCAGTGGGAAGCGGCTGCCAGTATCGGCATGACCCGCGCGCAGACCCTGCGCCGGGCCATCCTGCCGCAGGCGATGCGCACCGCATTGCCGCCGCTGGGCAACAGCTTCATTTCGCTGGTCAAGGACACCGCGCTGGCCGCCACCATCCAGGTGCCGGAACTGTTCCGCCAGGCACAGCTGATCACCGCCCGCACCTTCGAAATCTTCACCATGTATCTTGCCGCCGCACTGATCTACTGGGTCCTGGCCACGGTGCTTTCGCACCTGCAGAACCAGTTGGAAGCGCGGGTCAATCGGCACGACCAGGAGTCCTGACCCAATGATTGTCGTGGAAAAACTGACAAAGCAGTTCAAGGGTCAAGTCGTGCTCAACGGCATCGATCTTGAGGTCAAGGAAGGCGAGGTGGTCGCGATCATCGGCCCTAGCGGTTCGGGCAAGACCACCTTCCTGCGCTGCCTGAACTTTCTGGAAGAACCCACCAGCGGCCGGATCAAGGTCGGCGATATCGAGGTCGATACCAGCCGTCCCCTGAACCAGCAGCAGAGCCTGGTGCGGCGTTTGCGCCAGCATGTGGGCTTCGTGTTCCAGAACTTCAACCTGTTCCCCCATCGCACCGCTCTGGAAAACGTTATCGAAGGCCCGATCATCGTCAAGAAGATCCCGCACGCCGATGCCGTTGCCCTGGGTAAAAAGCTGTTGGCCAAGGTTGGCCTGGCGGGCAAGGAAGACGCTTACCCGCGTCGCCTCTCCGGTGGCCAGCAACAGCGCGTGGCGATTGCCCGGGCGCTGGCGATGGAACCGGAAGTGATCCTGTTCGATGAACCGACCTCGGCCCTCGACCCGGAGCTGGTGGGTGAGGTATTGGCGACCATCCGCGGCCTGGCCGAAGAGAAGCGCACCATGGTGATCGTCACCCACGAAATGGGCTTTGCCCGGGACGTGGCCAACCGTGTGGTGTTTTTCGACAAGGGTGTGATCGTCGAGCAAGGCGAAGCGAAGGCGTTGTTTGCCAACCCGAAAGAAGAACGAACCAAACAGTTCCTTAGCAAGTTCCTGAATAACGCTCACAACTAATAATCCTGCGCAACAGCGGTAATCTTCCACGGATGGAAGTTACCAACCCCTTCGAAATACGCGCCATTAATATCAAACTAAACCAATCTACTCGAGATGCATATCTTGTGCGCGCACGCGGCACATACATATGCATCTCAACAATTAAACAGTGCCAATCCAATCAGATCACCCATCGCAAGACAGTGCTTGCGACTTGCACAAACCCGCCCGTATTTCCCCGATTTCAGCGGATAAATTCGACGCAACGGCGTGGTTTACTTACTTGGGAGCGTAGGAACTTTCTGAATAGCACCACACACCACCCACAACTAACAAATCTTATTGACACCTGATCTTCCTGGCTCTTATCTAGCCTCCAGCCAGCGACACTCATCACGTTTGAATCATTATTTAAACTCAAAGTAATGAATGGTTTTTCTGTTCGATTATTGGTTTTTGATATTCCAGAAACGGACTTCGTTGCAAGACTTCAAGGAGACTTCATGAACAGCACCTCGAACAAATCCGGGCTTGTGGCCCCAACCCTGGCGCAATCCAACAAGACCGGCATCAACGTCACTTGCGCGGCGCACCTGCTGATCGAGGTCGCGCCCTACCCCGCCATGGACGAAGGCGACCTGATTGAACTGTTCTGGGACAACTGCTACGTGGCCTCCCGCGTGCTGACGGCCAGCGATGTCGGCCAACCGGTGCAGCTGCGGGTGCCTGAAAGTTTTGTCGCCAACGGTACCTCGTGCATTCACTACCGGGTCATGCAGGTTGGCAGGGGCCCGGCGATATCGGCCAGCCGCAACGTGCAGATCAAACTCGACTGCCCAGGCGGCCAACCCTCCGCGCTGTGCGGCGATGAAAACCAGTGCCTGGCACCGGTGGGCATTCCCGAGGCGATTCGCCGTCAGGGGGTCAATCCGAGCCAGGTCAAACGCGGTGTTCCCTTGACCATCCAGCCGTACCTGAACATGGCCGTCGACGACGAAATCACCCTGCGCTGGGGTGATGTGCGCATGGATCTGCCACGGCTCAAGTCCGCCGATGTGGGCCAGCCGATTCAGGTCTGGATACCGCCGGCCATCATCCTCGAAGCCGGCGAAGATCTGCGGCTGGAAGTGACGTACTGCATTCTCGACAGGGTGGGCAACAACTCCCGCTGGGCGCCGGCTCGGGTGCTGAAGATCGGTTGTGCCAATTCTTATCTGAAAGTCCTTCCGAAAAAAGTGCTCAAGGCTGCCGAATCCCGCAAGCAATGAGTCCTGGCTTGAAATCAAAGGATCGCAGCCTGCGGCAGCTCCTACGCGCATCGTCGTCAACCCTGTAGGAGCTGCCGCAGGCTGCGATCTTTTGACCTTCTATGCATATTCCTAAAAGTTAGTTCATAAAATATTTATACGCGTTTAGGGTATATACACCGGACCACCGGACATCCTTGTTTTCATGCGCCGCCACAAGCAGCGCTTCCATAAGATGTGAGGTAGGTATGGTCCGGAACACAATCACCCCAGTGCAGATCGCCAGGGCATTGCGTGCAGCCAAGGAGCGGCACTGATGTCCAGTCTGGCAGATGCAATCGTCCAGAGTGACCTGGACATCGCCCCGCTGTTGTTGCCCGCAAAAGTCTTGCGCAATGACGCTCAAGCCATCAAGGCGGCCCACGAACTGGCGCAGCTCGCCCGCCTGCAAGCAGCCAAACGTGACCGGCAGCGCAAGCTGCCGTGGGCGGAAATCGAAGAGTTCACCCGCAGCGGCCTGGGCAGCATTTCCATCCCCCGCGAGTACGGTGGCCCGCAGGTTTCGTTCGTCACCCTGGCCGAGGTTTTCGCGATCATTTCCGCGGCCGATCCGGCGCTTGGGCAGATCCCGCAAAACCAGTTCGGCATTCTTAACCTGATACTCGGCAGCGCCACCGAAGCGCAGAAAGGACAACTGTTCAAAAGTGTCCTTGATGGCTGGCGCATCGGTAATGCCGGGCCGGAACGCGGCACCAAAAATACCCTGGAGCTGAAGGCGCGCATCACCGCTGACGGCGTCCTCAATGGCCAGAAGTTTTATTCCACTGGCGCACTGTTCGCCCATTGGGTCGCGGTCAAGGCGTTGAACGATGACGGCAAGCAAGTGCTGGCATTCATCCGTCGCGGCACACCGGGATTGCGCATCGTCGATGACTGGTCCGGTTTTGGTCAGCGCACCACCGCCAGCGGCACGATTTTGCTTAACAACGTGCAGGTCGATCCCGAACTGGTGGTGGATAACTGGCGGATCAACGACACGCCGAACATTCAGGGTGCCGTCTCGCAACTGATTCAAGCAGCCATCGACGCCGGTATCGCCCGAGGCGCCATCGACGACGCCATCGACTTCGTGAAAACCCGCGCCCGGCCGTGGATCGACGCCAAGGTCGAGCGAGCCAGCGATGACCTGTACGTGATCGCCGATATCGGCAAGTTGAAAATCGAACTGCACGCTGCCGAAGCGCTGCTGCGCAAAGCAGGGCAAGTACTCGATGACGTCAGCGCCGCACCATTCACCGCCGAGTCTGCCGCCCGCGCCTCGATTGCCGTGGCCGAAGCCAAAGTGCTGACCACCGAGATCTCGTTGCTGGCCAGCGAAAAGCTGCTCGAACTGGCCGGCAGCCGCGCGACCCTCGCCGAATTCAACCTCGACCGCCACTGGCGCAACGCCCGGGTGCACACCCTGCACGACCCGGTGCGCTGGAAGTATCACGCGGTTGGCGCCTATCGCCTCAATAGCACGCTGCCTAATCGCCATTCCTGGATCTGACGACCAGACATCTGGAGAAACACATGACAAGTTCTCAGCACGTCGCGGTCATTACCAGCGATGAACAAGCCCTGATCGTCGCCAGCGACCTGGCCGAAGACTTCAAACGCGACAGCGCCACACGCGACCGCGAGCGCCGTTTGCCACATCCGGAACTGGAGGTTTTTTCCCGCTCGGGTCTTTGGGGCATCAGCGTGCCAAAGGAATACGGCGGCGCCGGTGTATCCAACGTGACCCTGGCCAAAGTCATCGCTCTGATTGCCCGGGCCGATGGCTCCCTGGGGCAGATCCCGCAGAACCATTTCTATGCACTCGAAGTACTGCGGGTGAACGGCAGCCACGAGCAGAAGCAACGCCTGTACGCCGAAGTCTTGGCCGGCCAGCGCTTCGGCAATGCGTTGGCCGAACTCGGCACCAAAACCGCACACGATCGCGTCACCAGCCTGACTCGCGACGCCAGCGGCTATCGCATCAATGGTCGCAAGTTCTACGCCACCGGCGCGATCTACGCCCAGCGCATTCCCACCTCGGTGGTGGATGAAAACGGCGTGCAGCAACTGGCGTTCGTCCCGCGCAACAGCAAGGGCCTGACGGTGATCGACGACTGGAGCGGCTTCGGCCAGCGCACCACCGGCAGCGGTTCGGTGGTGTTCGAAGATGTCTTTGTTGCCGCCGAAGATGTGATCCCCTTTCAAAGCGCTTTCGAGCGCCCGACTCCGGTCGGTCCGCTGGCGCAGATACTTCATGCCGCCATCGACACCGGCATCGCCCGCGCCGCGTATGAAGATGCGCTGCACTTCGTGCGCACCAAAACCCGGCCGTGGATCGACGCCACCCACGAAAAAGCCACGGATGATCCACTGACCCTCAAGAGCTTCGGCCACCTGAGCATTCGCCTGCACGCCGCCGAGGCGCTGCTGGAACGTGCCGGTGAATACCTCGACAAGGCCCAGGCCGACACGAACGCCGAGACTGTCGCTGCCGCCTCGATTGCCGTCGCCGAAGCCCGCGCCCTCAGCACAGAAATCTCCCTGGCCGCCGGCAGCACGCTGTTCGAACTGGCCGGCAGCCAGGCGACCCTGATCGAACACGGCCTCGACCGCCACTGGCGCAACGCCCGGGTGCACACTCTGCACGACCCGGTGCGCTGGAAGTACCACGCCGTCGGCAATTACTACCTCAACGATGAAAACCCGCCACTGCGGGGGACCATCTGATGGCCAAGAAGAAAATTCTGCTGAATGCCTTCAACATGAATTGCATCGGGCACATCAACCACGGTTTGTGGGCGCACCCGCGCGACACATCCACCCGCTACAACACGATCGAATACTGGACCGAACTGGCGCAGTTGCTGGAGCGCGGGTTGTTCGACGGCCTGTTCATCGCCGACATCGTCGGGGTCTACGACGTCTACCAGAACTCGGTGGACGTGCCGCTGAAAGAGTCGATCCAGTTGCCGGTCAACGATCCGCTGCTGCTGGTTTCAGCGATGGCGGCAGTGACGAAAAACCTCGGCTTCGGCCTGACCGCCAACCTCACCTACGAAGCGCCGTACCTGTTCGCCCGCCGCCTGTCGACCCTGGATCACCTGAGCCGTGGGCGGGTCGGCTGGAACATCGTCACCGGCTACCTCGACAGCGCCGCCAAGGCCATGGGCCTGAGCGAACAGGTCGAGCATGACCGCCGCTACGACCAGGCCGACGAGTACCTGGAGGTGCTCTACAAACTCCTGGAAGGCAGTTGGGAAAACGGCGCGGTGCTCAACGATCCGCAACAGCGGATCTACGCGCAGCCGGACAAAGTGCACAAGGTCGAGCACAAGGGCGAGTTCTATCAGGTCGACGGTTATCACCTCTGTGAGCCTTCGCCGCAGCGCACGCCGGTACTGTTCCAGGCCGGCAGCTCGGATCGCGGTTTGCTGTTCGCCGGGCGACATGCCGAGTGCGTGTTCATCAGTGGTCAGACCAAGGCATCGACCAAGGCGCAGGTGGACAAGGTGCGCGCCAGTGCCGTCGAAGCCGGGCGCAATCCCGAGGACATCAAAGTGTTCATGGGCCTGAACGTGATCGTTGGCGCCACCGAAGAGCTGGCCTGGGCCAAGCACGCCGAATACCTGAGCTACGCCAGTGCAGAGGCCGGCGTGGCGCACTTTTCGGCGTCCACCGGGATCGATTTTTCTCAATATGAAATCGACGAGCCGATCCAGTACGTGAAGAGCAACGCCATCCAGTCCGCCACCAAACACCTGCAAAACAACGACTGGACTCGGCGCAAATTGCTGGAGCAGCACGCTCTCGGCGGTCGTTACATCACCGTGGTTGGCTCGCCTGAGCAGGTAGCCGATGAACTGGAATCGTGGATCGCCGAGACGGGTCTGGATGGCTTCAACCTGACCCGCATTGTTACGCCGGAAAGCTATGTGGATTTCATTGATTTGGTGATTCCCGAGTTGCAACGGCGGGGCTCGTACAAGACCGCGTACGACAGCGGCACCTTGCGCGAAAAGCTGTTTCAGCGGGAGGCGCATTTGCCTGAGCAACATACCGGCTCGACCTATCGCCGCTAAAAAGCTTCGCTGGCAAGCCAGCTCCTACAGGGGATCGCAGGCCCTTGTAGGAGCTGGCTTGCCAGCGAAGAGGCCCGACCAAACACCACAAATTCTATGCACTGACTGGATTACTCATCATGAAAAAGCACTACCTCTTCCACCCAGTCAAAGCACTGGCCCTGGCCCTCGGTCTGTTCAGCTCGGTGACCTTCGCCGCCGACGCTCCCCTGAAAATTGGCACCACCGCCGCTTTCGCCATTCCCCTTGAAGCAGCTGTCGAAGAGGCCTCCAAACAAGGACTGAAAGTCGAACTGGTGGAGTTCACCGACTGGATCGCGCCGAACGTCAGCCTCGCCGCTGGCGACATCGACGTGAACTACTTCCAGCACATCCCGTTCCTGGAAAACGCCAAGGCTGCGTCAGGGTTCGACCTGGTGCCATTCGCGCCGGGGATCATCAACAACGTCGGCCTCTACTCGAAGAAATACAAAAGCTTCGACGAACTGCCGCAAGGCGCCAGCGTGGCCATCGCCAACGATCCGATCAACAGTGGGCGCGGCTTGCAGCTGCTGGCCAAGGCTGGCCTGATCACCCTCAAGCCCGGCGTCGGCTACAAGGCCACCGAAGAAGACATCATCGCCAACCCGAAGCACATCAAGATCCTCCAGGTCGAAGCCGTGCAACTGGTGCGCGCCTATGACGACGCCGATCTGGTGCAGGGCTACCCGGCCTACATTCGCTTGTCGAAAACCTTCGACGCGGGCTCCGCGCTGCTGTTCGACGGCCTCGATCACAAAGAGTACGTGATTCAGTTCGTGATCCAGCCAAAGAGCAAAACCGACCCGCGCCTGATCAAGTTCGTCGACATCTACCAGCACTCGCCCGCTGTGCGCGCCGCGTTGGATAAAGCCCACGGCAAGCTCTATCAAGCCGGCTGGGAAAGCTGAGCATGACCGCCGCCTTCCAACGGCGACTGGAGATTCCAGAGCCTCAACGTGCTGAACAAACCGAGCTGCATCCCGAGCTCAATCGTGCCCATGTTCGATTCATTGGCCTGGGTAAAACCTACAACGGCCAGCAAGGCCCGGTGGCCGCGTTGCACGGCATCGACCTGGCGATCCAGCGCGGCGAAGTGTTCGGCATCATCGGCCGCAGCGGCGCCGGCAAGTCGTCGCTGATCCGCACCATCAACCGCCTGGAACAACCGAGCAGCGGTCGGGTGCTGATCGATCAGGTCGACATCGGCGAGTTCGACGAAGACCGCCTGGTGGCGCTGCGTCGGCGCATCGGCATGATCTTCCAACACTTCAACTTGATGTCGGCCAAGACCGTTTGGCAGAACGTCGAGTTGCCGTTGAAAGTCGCTGGCGTGCCCAAGGAACAACGGGAGCAGAAGGTCCGTGAACTGCTGGAACTGGTTGGCTTGCAGGCCAAACACCAGGCCTATCCGGCGCAGTTGTCCGGCGGGCAGAAACAGCGCGTGGGCATTGCCAGGGCGCTGGTGCATGACCCGGAGATTCTGCTGTGCGATGAGGCCACCTCGGCGCTGGACCCCGAGACCACGCAATCGATCCTCGGCCTGCTGCGCGAGATCAATCAACGCCTGGGGCTGACCATTGTGCTGATCACCCACGAGATGGCGGTGATCCGTGAGATCTGTGATCGCGTGGTCGTGCTCGAACACGGGCGCATCGTCGAGCAGGGACCGGTCTGGGAAGTGTTCGGCAATCCACAGCATGAGGTCAGCAAGACATTGCTGGCGCCGTTGCAACACGCATTGCCCAAAGAGCTGCAAAGCCGTTTGCAGGCGCAGCCAACATCCTCGGACGCCGCCGTGGTCCTGCGCTTGCAGTTCACCGGCAGTCAACGCGATGAACCGGACCTGGCGGCACTGTTCAGCGCCCTCGGAGGCCGTGTGCGATTGCTCCAAGGCGGCGTGGAACGGATTCAGGGTCATGCCCTGGGGCAACTACTGCTGGCGGTGACAGGCTCACCCCTCGCTGCCGAAGAGTTGCGTCAGCGCGCCAGCCAATGGGCGCAACAAGTGGAGGTACTGGGTTATGTGGTTTGATCGCTTGCTACAGGGTTTCATCGACACGTTCTTGATGGTCGGCGTGTCGTCGTTGATCGCGCTGTTGGCGGGCATTCCGCTGGCGGTGATCCTGGTCACCAGTTCCAAGGGCGGCATCTACGAAGCCCCGGCGCTGAACCGCGCACTGGGCGCGTTCGTGAACCTGTTTCGCTCGGTTCCGTTTCTGATTTTGATGGTGGCGTTGATTCCGTTCACGCGGTTGATCGTGGGCACCACTTACGGTGTATGGGCGGCCGTAGTGCCGCTGACCATCGCGGCTACGCCGTTCTTTGCACGCATTGCCGAGGTCAGCTTGCGCGAGGTCGATCATGGATTGATCGAAGCGGCGCAGGCGATGGGCTGCAGGCGCTGGCACATCGTTTGGCATGTGTTGTTGCCTGAGGCACTGCCGGGGATTGTCGGCGGGTTCACCATCACCTTGGTGACCATGATCAACTCATCAGCCATGGCCGGGGCGATTGGCGCCGGTGGGCTGGGGGACATTGCCTATCGGTATGGGTATCAGCGCTTTGATAGCCAGATCATGTTGACGGTGATTGTGTTGCTGGTGGCGGTGGTGGCGGTGATTCAGTTGGGTGGGGATCGGTTGGCGCGGGGGTTGAATAAGCGCTAGCCCTGTAGGAGCGAGCCTGCTCGCGATGGAGGTCAACGATAACGCGGGAAACCAGATTCCCCGTGGCGCCCTCAGGTTTTTCGCGAGCAAGCTCGCTCCTACACGAGTGGCGATCTTGATGATATTTCTTACAGGAAAATCAGCGGTTTTGCAGGCCTGTTCCCTTTCTTTTGCAGGACATTTCCTAGATCATTTCGCTCGCTTGCGCCTGCCGAATCCGGTGGCTAGTCTCGGTCCGTCACTGCTCATCAGTGATCGGGTTTAGTCGCCCGGATCCGCGTCGGGCGCACAGCGTCACCTTTTGTCAGGTGTTTTTTATTGCCTGAATTTTATGGTGGCTGTGCGCAGGGCACCCTCGTGGTGCGCCGGTTTTGCCTGGCGGCCGGTCGACTAACCTGTGTGCAGCCGCCACCCCCTGTTCGTTTAGTCGCGATATCGGTTGGCTCCAACTTATGCTCAGGAGTTTTACCAATGAAGAAACCCGTTCCCGACCCACCACCCGAAACCCCCACCAACGAAACCGTCACTGAAGACCTGCTCAGAGACCGCTCAGCACTCTACCGCGCCATTGATTTCCACCTCACCGGCAAACAACCCACACCACCCGATGAAATGCGCTTCTACAACGTCAGCAAAGACGTGAGTTTTGAAGACACCCAACTCTATGTCGCCGACCTGCTGCGCTGTGCTTCGGTCACGGCGTATCAGTGTGGCGATCAACTCAAAGGCGCCGACCGGGCGATGGTGTACTCGATCTGGCATTTGCTGGAGATTGCCAAGGCGATGGTGGATCACTCCATTGAGTGTTTGGGGATGAAGAAGGACTGAGCCAAGATCAAAAGATCGCAGCCTGCGGCAGCTCCTACAGAATTTACGTCCGGCTCAGGCTCTGTAGGAGCTGCCGCAGGCTGCGATCTTTCAAAGCGCGAAAGCGCTTATAGTCAACCCATCTCCTTTTTCCTGCGCAGCCGACCATGAAGCAAACACCCGACGACCTCGAACAGATCACCTCCACGACCCTGGGCCACTACAACTCGACGGCCGAAAGTTTCCGAGAAGGCACCCGCGATCACGACGTCAGCCAGAACATCGATGCCCTGCTGCGGCACATTCAGCGCGAAGCGCCTTTCGACATTCTCGACTTCGGCTGCGGGCCGGGACGTGATCTGCAGACATTCACCCGTATGGGCCACAAGGCGGTCGGCCTCGACGGTTCGGAAAAATTCGCGCAGATGGCCCGTGAGGACAGCGGTTGCGAGGTGTGGCAGCAAGACTTCTTGAAGCTTGATCTGCCAGCCGAGCGTTTCGACGGGATTTTTGCCAACGCGGTGCTGTTTCATGTTCCGCGTCAGGAATTACCGCGGGTGTTGAAACAGTTGTGGGGAGCGCTGAAACCGGGTGGGGTGTTGTTCAGTTCCAATCCCCGTGGCGAGAATCAGGAAGGCTGGAACGGGCCGCGTTATGGGTCGTATCACGACCTGGCGGCCTGGCAGCAATTGTTGATCGAGGCGGGGTTTGTGGAGCTGGAGCATTACTACCGGCCGGCAGGGCTGCCGCGGGAGCAGCAGCCCTGGTTGGCGAGTGTCTGGCGGCGCGCTGACTAAAGCGCAAATCAAAAGATCGCAGCCTTCGGCAGCTCCTACACCCACCTACTGTAGGAGCTGCCGAAGGCTGCGATCTTTTGTTTTTGTTGCCGCGGGCAAGCCCGCTCTCAAAGGGTTCAGCGCAATCCCTGTGGGAGCGAGCTTGCTCGCGATGAGCGCGATGCGCTCGCTTTTTAAACAGCCTCTTTCTTCGGCTCGCGAATCTTGTACCAGGCCACATACAGCGCCGGCAAAAACAGCAGCGTCAGCAAGGTGGCGATGACGATCCCGCCGATCATTGCGTAGGCCATCGGCCCCCAGAACACTTCCCGGGCAATCGGGATCATCCCCAGGCTCGCGGCGGCTGCCGTCAGCAGGATCGGCCGGCGTCGGTGTTCAGTGGCCTCGACCACCGCGTCCCACGGCTCATAGCCTTTATTCTCGTACTCATCGATCTGGGTCACCAGAATCACCGAGTTACGGATGATGATACCGATCAGCGCCAGAATCCCCAGGATCGCCACGAAGCCCATTGGCGTTCCGGTTGGCACCAACGCCAGCACCACGCCGATCAAGCCCAGTGGCGCGACGCTGGCGACCAGGAACATCTTCTGCACGCTGTGCAACTGGATCATCAGGAACGTGGCCATCAAGAACAGCATCAACGGCACAACCTTGGCAATCGGCCCTTGGGCCTTGCCGCTCTCCTCCACTGTACCGCCGGTGGCGACCTTGTACCCGGGCGGCAGCTTGGCGGCAAAGGCATCGATGGACGGCTTGAGGATTTTCACCAGGTCCGTCGGCTGGATCTCGTCGCGTATCGCCGCCTTGATGGTGATGGTCGGCAGGCGATCGCGACGCCACACCAGCGGCTGCTCCAGTTCGTAGCGCACGGTGGCGAACGCCAGCAGCGGAATCGAGGTGCCGCTCGGCGTGACGATTTGCAGGTTTTGAAGGGTTTCCGGCGTACCACGTTCGGAGTCCACTGCACGACCGACCACGTTGATCAGGTAGATGTCGTCGTCGACCTGGGTCACCGCCTGGCCACTGACGATGCCGTTCATCAGGTTGGCCACATCCTCGGAAGACAACCCCAACTGCCGCGCCTTGTCCTGGGCGATGTCGATGCGCAGGACTTTGCCCGGTTCGTTCCAGTCGTAGATGATCTCGCCAACGTGCGGGTTCTTGTCCAGCTCGGTGGCCAGGTCGATGGCATGGCGGCGCACCTGATCGACGTCTTTGCCGCTGACCCGGTACTGGATCGGACGCCCTACCGGCGGGCCCATTTCCAGTGCCTGGACATAACTGCCGATGCCGACGAAGTCGTTGCGCAAGCGCTCGCGAAGCTTCTGCATCATGGCCTCGCGGGTATGGCCTTTGCTGACGATCACCAACTGCGCGTAGAACGGGTTTTGCAGTTGTTGGTCCAGTGGCAGATAGAAACGGATCGCGCCCTGACCGACATAGGTGCTCCAGCGCACGATGTCCGGATCGTCCTTGAGCGTGGCCTCGAGTCGATCGACAGCCCGGCGGGTTTCGTCGAGCGAGGCGTTTTGCGGCAGGTTCAGGTCCACCAGGATTTCCGGACGATCCGAAGACGGGAAGAACTGGTTCTGCACGTAGCGCATGCTGAACAGCGCCAGTACAAAGCACAGCACCGTGATGCCAATGGCCCACCAGCGATTGCGCATGCACCACAGCAGCCCGCCGTTGAAGGCCTTGCCGATGCGCCCGGGTTCGCCTTCGTGGGGCTTCACGTTGGTGCTGAGGATGTGCACGCCGATCACCGGCGCAAACAGCACCGCCACCACCCACGACACCAGCATCGCACAGGCAATCACCGCAAACAGGGTGTAGGTGTATTCACCGGCGGAGCTGGCGTTCAAGCCGATCGGCACGAAGCCCGCCACCGTCACCAGCGTACCGGTGAGCATCGGGAACGCCGTGGAGGTGTAGGCGAAGGTCGCCGCCTGCTCCTTGGTCTCGCCCAATTCCAGACGCGTGACCATCATCTCCACGGTGATCATCGCGTCGTCCACCATCAGGCCGAGGGAAATGATCAGTGCGCCAAGGGAGATCCGCTGCATGGTAATACCGCTGTACTCCATGAACACGAAGACCAACGCCAGCACCAACGGGATCGAGCACGCCACCACCAGCCCGGCACGCACACCGAGGCTGATGAAGCTAACCACCAGCACGATGATCACCGCTTCGAACAGCGCACGGGTAAAGCCGCCGACGGCCTCTTCCACCACCACGGCCTGATCCGAGACGTTGTAGATGCCAACACCCACCGGCAGGTCGGCGGTCAGTTGTTCGATACGCTCGTGCAAGGCCTTGCCGAACGCCTGGACATTGCCACCCTTTTGCATGGCAATCGCCAGGCCGATGGCCTGTTTACCGTTGTAGCGGAATTCCGGCGAGGCCGGATCGACATAGCCGCGACTGATTTCGGCAATGTCGGCCAGACGATAGTAGCGGTCGTTGAGCTTGAGGTTGACCTCGGCCAGGTCTTTCTCCGAAGCGAACTTCCCGGAAGTGCGCACCGAGATTCGCTCCGGCCCGGCCTCGATGACACCTGCCGGGGTCACGGCGTTCTGGGTTTGCAGGCTCTGCACCACCTGACGCTGATCGATGCCCAGCGCGGCGAGTTTGCGCGTGGAGAAGTTCAGGTACAGCACTTCGTCCTGCTGGCCGACCATCTCGATCTTGCCCAGCCCCGGCACGCCGCGAATTTCCATGCGCGCCTGTTCCACGTAGTCGCGCAACTGACGCAGGGTCAGGCCGTCGGCGGTGAAGGCGTAGATCGAGCCGAAGACGTCACCGAACTCGTCGTTGAACGACGGCCCCTGTATGCCTTGCGGGAACTGGTATTTGATGTCGTTGATCTTCTTGCGCACCTGGTACCAGATTTCCGGGATGTCCTTGGCACTGGTGGTGTCGCGCAGGTACACGTACACCGTCGATTCGCCGGGGCGCGTGTAGCTTTTCACGTAGTCGAGGGAGTCGAGCTCTTCGAGCTTTTTCTCGATCCGGTCAGTGATCTGCTTGAGGGTTTCCTCCTGGGTCGCCCCCGGCCATTTGCTCTGGATCACCATGGTTTTGATGGTGAACGAAGGGTCTTCTTCGCGCCCCAGGTTGAAGTACGAGAACACACCCATCAGCAACGCAACGAACATCAGATACCAGATGAACGACTGATGCTTGAGGGCCCATTCCGAGAGGTTGAAAGGCCCTTTCATTGACTGTCCTCGTCGATTTTCACTTGTTGCCCCGGTTTGAGGCTGTTGACACCGGCACTGACCACTCGCTCGCCGTTCTTCACGCCGTCGGCCAGCACCACAGTGCTTTCGGTGCGGCTGATCACGGTGACGTCACGGGGAGAGACGGTTTTACTCTGTGCATCGATCACCCAGATGCGTGGCTTGCCATCGACCTCCTGCAGCGCGGTGAGCGGCAACTCGATGCGCGGCTTGATCGCCGAGCTCAGGGTGACGCTGATGGCCGTACCCAAGCGGAAGCCCTGTGGCGTTTCGGCCAGGGTCAGGCGGGCGCGACGGGTGCGTGTGGCGCTTTGAGCCTTGGGTTCGATTTCGCGGATGATGGCGGTGGTGTTGATGCTTGGATCAAGTTGCGCAGCAACCAGGAACACCACATCGCTGCGCAGTTGATCGACCAGGGTATCGGGCAGGTCGATCACCGCTTCCTTGATGTCCGGCTGCGCCAGGGTCACCACTTGCTGACCGGCCGTCACCACTTGCCCGGCCTCGGCGCTCCACGCGGTGACCACGGCTTTATGGTCGACACGCAACTCGGTGTAGCCCAGTTGGTCCTTGCTCTGGTTGACGGCTGCCCGGGCCTGATCGAGGGAGGCCTGGGTGGTTTTCAGGTCCGTGTTGGCCTCGTCGAGTTGTGCTTGCGCGCCGACCCCGCGGTCAAACAAGGCTTGCTGACGCTGGGCAGTGGCCTTGGCGTTGATCAGTTGCGCCTGGATTTTCGCCAGATCGCCCTGGGCCGAGCGCAATTGGTTCTGCTGATCTGAAGGATCGAGGGTGGCGAGCAATGTGCCCTTCTCGACTTCGGTGCCGACATCGACGTTACGACTGGCGATTCGCCCGCCCACGCGGAACCCGGTATTGCTTTCATAACGTGCCTGGATACTGCCGGCGAAGCGGCCCAGGTCCTCTTCGCTCAAGGCCTGGACCTTGATCGATAACACCGGCCGTACCGGCGCCGGCGGCGGTTCGCTCTTGGAACAGGCGCTCAGCACCAGCCCGATGGACAACGCCCATAAAGGCTTCATGGCTTTGCTCCCCACGTCAGGTCCTTGTAAGTGTTTTCGGCAATCTCGACTTCCATGTCCGGGTGCAACAGTTGCCCGCCCGCGATGATGACTTTGTCCCCGTCCTTCAACCCGCCACTGATGATGACCTTGCCCGTCAGGTAGCGGCTGACCGTCACCGAATGCAATTGCGCCTTGCCCTTGTCGTCGACAATCCAGACAGCAGGATTGCTGATGTTTTTGGTCAGCGCCGACCACGGCAACTCGATGACCGGCTTGCCCGATCCCCTGGCTGTGGCACTCACCACCGAACCCAACTGCATGCCGTCGGGCAGTTTGTCGAGGCCGACCTTGACCTGCACGGTTCCGGATTGCGCCGACACCGACGGGGTGATTTCGCGTACGGTGCCGGTGGTTTTGATCGCAGGGTTGTCGAGCAAGCTGAGGACAATGGTGTGATCTCTCGGCTTCTCGGCCAGCAGCGATTCATAGACATTGAACACCGCATCCCGGTCGCCGTCCCGGGCCAGGCTGAAGATCGGCATCGTCGCCTGCACCACCTGGCCGACTTCCGCCTGGCGCGCGGTAATGATCCCCGGCGCATCGGCAATCAGCGCCGTATAGCTCAACTGATCCCTGGCATTGGCCAACTGCGCCTGGGCCGCGCTCAGGGCGCTCTGGCTGCTGTGCAAGGCGGCCTGGGCCGAGTCATATTCGCTCTGGCTGGTGTAGCCCTTGGGCAAGAGTTTTTGCTGACGTACGAACGCCAGCTCGCTCTGCTTCACCCGCGCCTGTTCGGCGACCACTTGTGCCTGGGCCGAGTCGACATTGGTCTGCAGATCCTTGGGATCGAGCCGGGCGAGCACTTGCTTGGCGGTCACACGATCACCGACGTCAACCGAGCGCTGGATGATCTTGCCACCGACGCGGAAAGACAGCTCCGTCTGTACCCGCGCCTGGATATCACCGGTGAGGGTGACCGAGGCCGCGTAATCCGCTGGCTTGACGACCTGCACGAACACCCGTGGCAGGTATTCCTGTACGGGCTTTTTCTCCTCGCAAGCCGTTAGCAGGGTGACGACACTCAAGGCCATGACTACTTTCAATCCGGGAACCGCCATGCAAACTCCTTGGCCTTTTTATGGACAACTCGACAGAGAGCTTAGAACAGGATTTCAACGGCGCACGCTCCCTTTATGAAGAAACAATTCATAACGTTTTCCCCCAAAAACACGTGTCATAGACGCCTGCACGTACCTGAAAATGAGCCCGCTCGATCTCGCCTCAGGAACCCATATGCTCAAGACCCTCGCGGTGGCCAATTACCGCTCGATCAACAAATTGGTGATCCCCTTGGGCCGGCTGAATCTGATCACCGGCCCTAATGGCAGCGGTAAATCCAACCTTTACCGTGCACTGCGCCTGCTGGCGGAAACCGCTCAGGGCGGCGTGGTCAATGCGCTGGCCCGCGAAGGTGGGCTGAATTCGACCTTCTGGGCGGGCCCGGAAACCATCACCCGGCGTATGCGCAATGGCGAAGTGCCCGTCGAGGCCACGGTGCGCCAGGGCGTCAAACGCCTGCGGCTGGGGTTTGCCGGGGAAGATTTTGGCTACTCGATCAGCCTGGGCCTGCCCGATTCCAATGGCCATTTCATGCTCCCCGGGCACAGTTCGCCCATACCGTCACGCTTCGGCCTCGACCCGCAGATCAAGCGCGAATGCCTCTGGGCTGGAGCGTTCTATCGTCCGGCCAGTCTGCTGGTCGATCGTGACGGCCCAATGATCCGCGCCCGCGCCGATCGCAAGTGGGATGTGCTGGCGCAGCACACGCCGATGTTCGACAGTCTGTTCGATCAGGTCGGCAGCTTGCGCAGTTCGCCGGAAGTGCTGGAGATGCGCGAGTTCATCCGCCGCTGGCGCTTTTACGATCACTTTCGCAGCGACACCGACGCCCCGGTGCGCCAGCCGCAACTGGGCACCCGCACGCCGGTGCTGCACCACGACGGACGCGACCTGGCGGCGGCCTTGCAAACGATCATCGAAATCGGCGATCCCGAGGCATTGCGAGCCGCGATCAGCGACGCGTTTCCCGGCGCCAGGCTGGCTATCGAACCGCTGCCGGGCGGGCGCTTCGCCATCGAGTTTCATCAGGAGGGGTTGTTACGGCCGTTGTCGGCGGCGGAGTTGTCGGACGGGACGTTGCGCTATTTGCTGCTGGTCGCCGCACTGCTGACACCACGGCCACCGACACTCATGGTGTTGAACGAGCCGGAAACCAGCCTGCATCCGGATCTGCTGCCGGCGCTGGCGCGCTTGATCATCCGCGCCTCCGGGCAGTGCCAGGTGTGGGTGGTGTCCCATGCCCGGCGATTGATTTCGGCATTGCAGCAAGACCCCGACTGCAACTGCATCGTGCTGGAGAAAGATCTTGGCCAGACCGCAATTGTCGGCCAGCGCATGCTGGATGAACCGGCATGGTATTGGCCGGATTGAACGACGCGTGATTTGCCGGGACGCCAGTCTGAGCAATCCATCGCCCCAAAAAAAACGCCGACGCTAAATCAGCCGTCGGCGTTTGAAACCTTAAAGGGGTTTGCTTCGCGAATCAGAACGCCGGCAGTACCGCGCCGCTGTACTTCTTCTCGATGAATGCTTTCACTTGCGGGCTGGTCAGGGCCTTGGCCAGTTTCTGGATGGCAACGCTGTCCTTGTTGTCCGGACGGGCCACCAGGAAGTTCACGTAAGGCGAATCGGCACCTTCGATTACCAGGGCGTCTTTAGCCGGGTTCAGACCCGCTTCCAGTGCGTAGTTGGTGTTGATCATGTCCAGGTCGACCTGATCCAGCACACGCGGCAACATCGCGGACTCAAGCTCCTTGAACTTGAAGTTGTGCGGGTTCTTGGCGATGTCTTTCGGGGTCGACACGGCGTTTTTCGGGTCTTTCAACTCGATCAGGCCAGCCTTCTGCAGCAGGATCAGGGCACGGCCGCTGTTGCTGCCTTCGTTCGGGATGGCAATGGTCGCGCCATCTTTGAGCTCAGCCAGGGTTTTGACTTTCTTCGAGTAGCCGCCGAAAGGTTCAACGTGCACGCCAATCACGGTTTCAAGGTGAGTGCCTTTGCCTTCGTTGAAGCTCTTCAGGTACGGCAGGGTCTGGAAGTAGTTGGCGTCCAGACGCTTCTGGTCGACCTGCACGTTCGGCTGAACGTAGTCGGTGAAGACTTTGATTTCCAGGTCCACGCCTTCTTTGGCGAGGGTTGGCTTGATCAGCTCGAGAATCTCGGCGTGTGGGACCGGGGTCGCGGCAACCACCAGTTTCTCGCCAGCCTGGGCCAGGCCCGCGGTCAGGGCAGCCGCCAGTGCGGTGAACAACAGAACCTTTTTCATGCAGTGTCCTTATCGAAAATCACAGTCGCTTGTGGCGACGGCTTGAAAACGAGAGTGCCAGTGAAGTGCTATCGCTGGTGTGAAGCGGACAATACCGAGATTTTTTATTCCCGGACAATAACTTTTATTCGCTTTGATATTCCATTTTGAAAGCATTCAAATCTCTGGTCATCATTGCTCAAGTGCCACGCAACGTTGCGATCCGCTCGCCAATCTCATGGGTGAATGACTCCAGAGCGTCCGCTGCATCGCTTCGAAACTTCTGAGCACTGAAATCCTCAGCCAGTGATGGCCAGTGATCTTGAAGAAATTCGTCGACTTTGGCGGCGTACTTTTGCGAATTCGCGACCATGAATGCTGATGTAGAAGCGATACTCACCCCACTGGTTACCGTTTTTGCCGTCAACACGTTGTTGAGCCGGCTCTGCAATTTGACTGTACTTCTCAATGCCTCATTTGCCGTGGAAACAGCACCGTATAGACGCTGCCCCACCGCCACGCGCGCGCCCCCTCGCTGTGCAGTCACCACGTCCGCCAAGGAGCCCACACTTTTCGTCAACGCAAAGCCAATGCCTTTGCTGCCAATTTTTGCAACCGCGGTGGCCCCGAGCGACACCACTCCCAGCGCTATCGACGAGTAGGTCAATAGCTGGGCGCCAACGGTATCCGGGGCCAGCTCATCGACAACCGCCGAGGCAATTGAAACCGTCGCGGAAATGACCTCCAGCGTTAACAAGGCGAAGGCGTTAGCCGAGATCGGTACGAGTGGTGCGGTTGCGCCCATGGTAACGACTGTCAGGGCAATCGCGGCGGCAGCCAGGGCGGCGCTCACACCGATTTTCACCCACCCCAAGGTCGAGATATGCCCGGTGGGATCCTTGAGATTGACCGGATCTCCCAGACAATAGGCATAGGCATTGATGCCGCCATCCTCAAAGGGGCTCCAACTGTCGGGGCTGTGAAATCGCATCAATCGGGGGTTGTAGGCCCGATAACCCCTGCCGAGCAGATAGCACCCGGTTGACGGGTCCAGTCGCTCACCCTGAAACCCCAGCAGGGCGCCAAGTCCGCTCGATGCGGGGCGATCACCATAAGGAAGACAAGACAAAACAGATTCGTCTTGAGATCCAAGGCGCGCAAGGGCCGTGCCCTGACCATCCGTGACAAACAAGACAACGTCGTCACCTTGCTGCTCGGCCAAGGACTTGCCGTCGCCTGACAACAGACTGCGTCGGTGGTTACCGGCCACTTCGCAGCACAGTGCATGCTCGCTATAGAAAAGCCTGATCAGCTCTCCGGATTCGGCAGCCACCGCATGCAATTGATCTTCGCCGTCGAATTGATAATGCGCACGACCGCCAGCGCTGGCCACACTTTCGAGCCGACTCAGCGTGTCATATCTGAACGTGCGCCCTTGGTTATCGTTGAGCAGATTACCGTTGGCATCGTATTCGAAGCTCACTTGCCCGGGTTGATAGTGCGCGTGACTGTGAGTCAGTGAACTCAACTGGGTTTTATCAGGGCGATCGTAGGAAAACCTGCACAGGTTCACCTCCCCATCGAACCCCGTACGCACCGTCAACAGGTTATCGAGGTAGTCGTAGGTGAATTCCTGAAAATCAATGCGTTTTCCCCAGGCATCGATCGGTGCCTGCGTGCCCTCACAGTCATAGCGCTTCAGGCGCCCGCGCCTGTCGTAGGCGAAGGTTTCTGTACGTGATTGCGTACCGGACACCAACGATCGCTGTTGAAGTTTGTCATCGGCCCCAAACACTTGAAGGATTTCCAGGCGAGATCCGTCGCCGAACTGCGAAATACGCTGGATCTCACGACCGAATTCATCGTGATTCAAGGCGGTCGTCAACGAACGTTTCGAGGCGGTGTCCTCGACACTCAATGTCAGCAACTGGCCCCGGGCACCGTAGGTGTACTTCGCCAGAACCGGTCCCTGCTGAATTTCTACGGGCCGCGCCGCAGCGTCATAGACATAAGTAGTTTCTACATCGTTAACATCGGTAAAGCTGATGGGCAGCCCATTCAATGAACGGGTAGTGGCGGTGCCGAAGCGGCCTTCTCTGGAGATCCACTCCTGGGACTTCTCTTTGCCCGACCTGGCGTACTCAACCCGGCGCTGGATGGCAGGGCTGGAGGTTTCGACGAGTTGCCCGGTCAATGGATCAAATCGATATCTGGCTGATTGAGCGTGGCTGCCCATCCGCGCGGTCACGGCCCCGTTGAGCATGGGATCAAGAGTGAACCTGAAAATATCGCCCGCCGCCGTCACTTGCTGCACAGCTTGAGCGCCCCCACCTTCATAGGTCCTTGTTGCGGTTCTGCCGCCGACGATCGTACGGGTGACACGTAATAAACCGTCATAAGTCCGGGTGCCCAACACGTAGTCATCGGCACTGATTTCGATCGGATGATCACCCGTGCTCAGAGGGTCATACTTTTTTTTTATCGAAGTACCATCCGGCAGAACCGTCTCGGTCAGACGACCGAAAAGGTCATAACGCAAGCGCGTTTCGAATCCTGCCTCGTTGGTTTGCGTCAGGCAACGCCCAAGTCCGTCATAGGAAAAAGTCGCGGTAATAGTGACCACATCTTCGGAATCGATGCGTTCTTCCCGATCTGGCTTACCGAACACGTTCAATACAGAACGGGTTTTTCCAGCGCCGTCGCACCAGCATGTTCGAGTCAATGAAACCGGGTCAAACACATCGTTCACCGCGACACCATCAGGACCTACCGTTCTGCATACGCGCCCCCAGCCGTCGTGGCTGTAGGTCGTGGTTGACGCAGTGGCCTTGTCATCGCACCAATCCTGGCTGACTTCGCTCACCAGTCGACCAAAATTGTCGTAGTGGGCCTCATAGCTCAAACGCATTGGCTTTTCGGGTGAATCGACATCCTGAACTTTGACTTTGGTCGTGCGCCCGACCCCGTCGAGCCAAATCTTGCTCAGCACACCCCGTATGTTAGTGATGCCGATGGTTGCGCCGTCCTCTGACTGGCTTTCGCCGTAGAATTCAGTGATGCGTGACGCGATATCCGTTCCATCGAATGCCGCTGTCTCGCGAACGACACGGTTCAGATTGTCGTACTTCTTCAACAACTCACTGCCGCCCCCATCCCGAAGCTTGACTTCCTGTCCGATAAATCGGTCATGCCAGACTTTGCGATCATGCCTTTCGCTACCCACGTACAATTGTTGAAGGGTTTCTACCCAATCCCCATCAATTGAATATTTGAATTCGAGACGGCGGTTGCCGTTGTGCTCGGCTTGCGAGCGACTCTTGAGGCGTCCGTAAAACGTATCGCTGGCATCATCGATGTACTCGAATCGAGTATCCACGCATGGCTCTTTATTCCCTCCTTCAAACAGCCTTTCGCTTTGAGGCAACAAAAACCGATGACCGTCTTCGCGCATGGAGGGTAAGTCAATGTAGGAAAAACGGACAATGACCGTCGGCGCCGGGGCAAAATCAGGTGAAGGCGTGACCGATCGCTCCTTCAATGCCGTGACGAAACCCAGTGGGTTGGGGGGGCAACCCTCGGCACCTTCTGCCGGATAATAGACGTATTCCTCCCGGGCTCCGCTCGGATTTATCTGCGTTAGCAGATTGCCGGATTCATCATAGGTCGTATGGGTGGTTTCGGTTCTGGGCGCGGCGTTCGTAGAAGTATCGACATAACTGACGACAGATGTTTTCTGCAGTTGAAAATGGGCGGGCTGATCGGAGAAGTCCAGACCGTCAATATCGTGATAGATAATCGTTCTTTGCTGCACCTTCCCGTCGGAAGCGGACTTTTCCGAGATCATCAGGTGGAAGCGGTTGTAGGTTCTTTCGATGCGACTCAGTTCAACTGTCTTGTCGCCCACACCCGTAACCAGGCATTCGGTACAGGAGTAGGTATAAGGCCCTTTGTGCCCATGCAGATGGTCCCCATCCTGCGCCCAACGAAGTCCCGATTGATAGCCGAGGAAGTTTTTGTCGGAGTATTCATAGGCACGGGTGATCGTCGGCAACCCTGTACCCGGCACCAGAACACTGCGCCGCACCGCCGGCAAAGCATTGATTGGTGCCCCGGGCGGTAACCGGTGCTTCTGAGGAGCGTACTCAATACTCTCGACACTGCCACCCGGCGCGCGGACATCCGTCATGACCAGAAAACCATTGAGTAATTGGTAATCGAATGACCATGCAAGGTGCTCGGCGGTACCGTGATCAAGGGATATCTGCCGGAGCCATCCATCGCGAACCCGCAAAGCAAACTTCAAGCGTCTTTGCGGATGATCAGGCCATACGGTAATGCTGGCGGGTTGATCTTTCGTTTCATAACTCAGGGCCACGAGGCGGTGTTGCTGATCGTGAATTTCGTGCAGGACACGGCGGCCCCGTACCAACATGTATTTCAGACTGATCGAGCGCCCTTCGTTGGAGTGAACCTGTTCGGGCAACCATTCGTCATACGTTTCATCCGGCCTGACCAACCTCTCGATCAGACCGTTTTTATGGCTGACAACCAGATTGTCGCCGTCGAGCGTGACCAGGGTGTCTTGAAGCTTTTTATCCCTGACGATGACCTTCCCTCTGTTGATGTAGACACGATAAGAAGTTCCGCTTGCAAGGGTCAGCTTACGGGTCTTCCGATTGTAGGAGCTCAAACCCAATGACCAACCGCGTCCCCAACCGAAATCTGTTGTGCGGAAACTATCGAATGAAATACTGAAGGATATCTGCGGACCGTTGATATTGTTGGCCACCCACCCAGCGAGATTAATGCTGGTACTATAAGAGCCGGTACGGACATCAACTCCAGACTGGATAAATTCAGAAAAATTGAATGCGTTGGATTCCACTTCTGGCACTGCTGTACTCATCATCATTCCTTGACTTTGCAGACACAGTAAAGTTAAACAATTTCGATCATCGAAGAATTTCGGGTATTCATTGCGACGTCGACTTCATGCCTGTTCCCATACATATCCCGGACAAACACCCTCACCAACAAATGATCATATCGAACATGGGACGTTCCGCCCTTTCTGGCAAAGTGCATCAAAAAAGTGACTTTGCCTTGTTCTTCATGGCAGGTCGCAAGTTTATCGGCTGTTTCCCACAACACCTCCGTGCCATGATTAGCCTTGAGCCCTTTAAAATAGCCAACGGCGTAATACCCGAGATAGTCGGGATACTCGCTGCGTGCATGCAACACGCCGCTAATCGAGCAATCGATGAATTTTATATGGTGCTGATCCACTAACAGATCCAGAACATATCGATCAACCTTGGCAAGGTTCTCTGTCGGTTGCAAGTTGCCGGATAGGTGTTTGACCCTGAACTGTTCTTTTCGATAGATCGGCGGTGGAACGGTCCTCAGGCTTATTTCACCGAATTCCGAGGTTTCTTCCGAATAGAACGCCTCCCCGTCCGAACGGGTAATGGCTGCAATCAGCTTGATGGGCTCGGGAGAGTTGCTGCTGACGTAGAACTCCTTGAGAAAGATGGCTTTCCCCCGCACAACCGGGCCACGCAGTTCACCCGTGTGAGGAAACGGCTCGTAGGGCAAGCGTCGTTCCAGCGCGCATTTCCATGCCAGTTCCTCGCCGTCTCGGATGTTGTCTATCGGCAGGGCTTTGCCGGAATAGGCATCCAGCAGTTGAATGCTGTCGAACTCGCTTTGGGAAATGCCTACTACCTTTTGCCCATCGTCTACAGCTTGCACAACCACCATCAATTTCAACTGCTGATACCCATTGGCGTAAATTGTATTTCCGCCCGAAGTCGAGAAGACTTGAAATCGTTTGAGGTCTATCCACTCAGGAGAATCAGCCTCTTGAAAAGACAAGGGTGCCATCCCCGGATCAGCGGGCATATGACCCTCGACAAGAGGATTGATATCTTCCAACTCATCGTCGGCACCCGGGGCTATCGCAGCATTATTTTCAACAAGCCTCACAGAAAAATCCTTTTTCATATGATATTTAACAATGACGGATATCAATGTATCCAAGAGAAGTTAAAAGATATATCAAACCCCATCGGCCTGCAAAACGCAAAATTGTCACAACCACACTGCAAATATTACAAAATATAAAACAAGGATCAGCCCCCACAAAAAACCAAGCAACAATCAATTGCCTGGTTTCGTTATAAATATAATCAATGAGTTTATATATTGATGCTTGTGAAATGTTTTTTCAGCGCCCGGACTTCAGCGACATCTCCTTGTTGAACAAGTTGATCTATCCATCCTTGTATAAGAACCGCAGATGGCCGGGCAACCGACAGATTCAAATGTTCCGGCAATATTTCGTCACCCGTACTGACCAGCAATGCAAAGTGAATGACGTTCTCCAGCTCCCTGGTATTGCCCGGCCAACTGTGCCGCTCCAACACTTGTTGCGCCTCCTCGCTGATCAGCGGTACCGGCAGGTCCAGGCGTTGGCTGTAGATGCCGAGGAAGTACTCCGCCAGCGAGAGGATATCCCCCACCCTCTCACGCAACGCCGGCAATTCGAGCGGGCCTTCGCTGAGGTAGTGATAGAGCCGTTCATGGAATTTTCCGGCGGCAACCGCCTGGGCCAGATCGATGCTGGTGGCCGCCACCAGCCGCACATCCACCGGGCTCGGCTGCTGGGCACCGACGCGGGTGACTTCGTGGTTTTCCAGTGCGGCAAGCAGCTTGATCTGGATCGGCAGCGGCAGGTCGCCGATTTCGTCCAGGTACAGCGTGCCGCCGTTGGCCGAACCGAACCACCCGGCACGACTGCTCGCCGAGCCGCTGTAACTGCCCGCCGCATAGCCGAACAACTCGGCGTCGGCGTAAGTCGGGCTGATGGCGCCGCAGTTGACCGAGACGAATAACCCGCCGCGATCACTGGCGCGATGGATATGCCGCGCCAGCAATTCCTTGCCGGTGCCGGTTTCGCCACGGATCAGCACTGACACTGAACGCGTGGCCAGTTGCTCCAGGTCTTCACGCAATTGCCGCGAACGCGGATCGACAAACACCAGCGCCTTGGCGCGGATGCTCAGGGGACTTTTTTCGGCATCGGGAAAGGTCAGCAGCGGCTGACCGAAGGTTTCAAAGCTCATGGCAGACTCCCGCCCAAAACCGCCGGGAGACGGGGGCGTTAAATAAAGAAAGTGTTCAAGCGCGACGCAGGGCGTGGTGTTCCATGCGGTTCTGCAAGCGATAGAGATAGGCAAAACCCTGCTCCCAGCGCTGGTGACCGGACTTGACGTTGATATGCCCCGCCCCCGCCAGAATCCCCGCCTCGGCCCCCCAATGACGCGCCAGTTCCAGGGCACGCGGTGCACTGACGGCGCTGTCGTTGTCGGAGCTGACAACCTGGCTCGGGAATGGCAGCAGGTCCGTCGGAATCGGCGCGAAGTTACGCAAAGCCGGCACGCAGGCCGGGCGTTCGACATCTGCCGGCGCGACGAGCAAGGCACCGCGTACTTGACGCAAAAACTGCACGGGGGCGCTCGCTGCCCAATGGGCGACGGTGATGCAACCCAGGCTGTGGGCGATCAGGATGACCGGCGTGCTGTCGGCGGCAATCGCCTCGGCCAGCGCCGCGACCCAGTCTTCGCGACGTGGCGTCAGCCAGTCGGCCTGCTCCACCCGCGCACTGTTCGGCAGGCTGTTCTGCCAGTGGCTTTGCCAATGATCTTCCGGCGATCCTTGCCAGCCCGGCACAATCAGGTAGCGAATTGATTCGTTGCGCATGGGGGAGCTCTCCTGCTGCGTGTCTGTTCTCGGTCGAGTATAGGGAGAGGATTTATATTCGTTAAGGAATAAGAAGCTATTTATTAAGATCCATATCGAATATTAAACAACCCCCTGTAGGAGCTGCCGAAGGCTGCGATCTTTTKATTTTTAAAAACAAGATCAAAAGATCGCAGCCTTCGGCAGCTCCTACAGGGGTCAATTCTGTTTCGGGAATAAAAAAAGGGCCGCACCCTGCCAAGGAGACGGCCCCGGAAAACGAAAATCCGTTAACGCGCAGTAATCACCGACAGTTTGGTAATCCCTGCCCGCTCAATCGACGCCATGGCCCGCGCCACCTCGCCGTAATTCACACCATTGTCGGCCTGCAACTGCACGCGCACCTCGGGGTCCTTGGCCTTCACCGACTTGAGGTTGAACTCCAGCAAGTCCGGTTGTATCTCGTCCTTGTTGATAAACAGTTTGCCGGCACCGTCGATGCTCACCACCAACGGATCTTTCTGCTCCACCGGCGCCACCGCTTCGGTCTTGGGCAGGTTGATCGGAATTGCGTTGGTCAGCAGCGGCGCGGTGACGATGAACACCACCAGCAACACCAGCATCACATCCACCAGTGGCGTCACGTTGATCTCGCTCAGCACCTCATCAGAGTCTTGCGTGGAGAAAGCCATATCAGGACGCCTCCTTCACTTTCTGCGCATTGTCCTGGGCTGCCACCTTGTGCGCCTTCGGGTGGATCAGCACACGGAACGAACTCTTCTGCGCCAGGCTGTAGAAGTCATGGGCGAAGTCATCCAGGTCCGCCGCCGTCAGTTTCAAACGGCGCAAAAAATAGTTGTACACCAGCACCGCCGGCACCGCGACGGCGATCCCCACACCGGTGGCGACCAGTGCCGCGCCAATCGGTCCGGCAACCGTTTCCAGGCTTGCCGAGCCCGCCGCGCTGATGCCTTTCAACGCTTCCATGATTCCCCACACCGTGCCGAACAAACCAATGAATGGCGAGGTGCTGCCAATGCTCGCGAGCACCGCCAACCCGGTTTCCAGCGACCGGCGCTCGCGCACGATCTGCTGACGCAAGGCCCGTTCCAGACGATCCTGATGATTGATCGCCTGACTCAAATCCGCAGCCTGTGGCGGCTCGCCCACCTGGATGGCCGCGTAACCGGCCTGCGCGACACGGGCCGCGGCACCGGGCCGGGTTTCGCTCAGTTCGGCCGCCGAGTCGAGGCTCGAAGCGGCCCAGAACTGTTGATGAAACTTTCGATCCTGTGCCTTGAGGCGACCGAACTGCACGCCCTTGAGCAATGCCAAACCCCAGGTCGCGACGGAAAAAACCACCAGCAGCCAGATCACCGCGCTTTCGATGGATTCAAGTGGAGATGCCAGTAAAGTCATGGTGTATTCCTCGTATAAACGTTTCGCGCGAATTTGGTTTCGGTTTAATGAATCTTGAAATCGATGGGCACGCTGACCCAGCCGTCCCGGGCGACATCACCTTGCTTGGCCGGCACGAAACTCCAGCGTTTCACCGCGTTCAGCGCGGCCTCGTCGAGTGCCTCACGACCGCTGCTTTTCTGGATCTGGATCTCGCCGGGCTTGCCGCTGGCCAGCACGTGCACGCGCAACAACACCGTGCCTTCCCAGCCGCGACGCTGGGCCAGCGACGGGTATTCCGGCACCGGGTTTTTCAAGTAGCCGGCCGTTGCGGAGGCCGGTGTCACAGGCGCGGGCGCCGGCAGTGCAGGTGATGCCGGGACGGCGACGGGCGTTGCCGGTATCACAGGCGCGGGTGGTTGCTCAACCGCCTTGGGCGCCGGTTTCGGTATCGGTATCGGTTTGGCCTCCGGTTTAGGCTTGGGAACCGGCTTCGGTGGCGGTGGTTTCACGGCCAGTTCGTCTTCCACGGGCGGAGGCGGCTCAACCACTGGCGGCACGGGTTGTGGTGGCAGTGGTTCGACCACCGGTGGCGCCGGCCGCGAGAACTCGATGGTCATCGGCGGAATTTCCGGCGGCACGATCGGCAGCACTGGGGTCGGTTGCTGATTGACCCAATAAATCACCGCGCCATGCACCAGCAGCGCCAGCACGCCGAGCAGGATCGTTTCCCTTCGGCTCAAAATGCCCTTGGGCGAACGCTGCAAACGCAACTGGCCCAAGGGCACGCGGTGCGGTCGGCCGAGGTCGACCAACTCGCCACCAGGTGCCTGGCGCCACAACACTTCATGCGCACTGGCAGCGGTCTGGACATTGCCCATTGCTGACCCCCCCTTCTTAGAAGTCGTATCGACCGGTCACGCCCAGCGTTCGTGGCGTGCCGAGCAGGCCTTCATAACCGCCATTCGCAGCCGTCCACAGCGTCGTGTAGTAGGTTTTGTCGAAGGCGTTTTTCAGCCATAACGAAACGTCCCACTGCCCCTGGTTGAAGTCGCCGCGAAGGCCGGTGGACAGGTTGACCACTGCATAACTCGGGATCTGCCCGAAGTCGGAATCTTCCACCGTGCCCACCGCTTTGGAGCGGAACGCATAGCTGGCAGTGACGTACTCTTCGAAGCCGTTGCTCAGGTTCCACTTGTATTCGCCGTTGGCGTTGCCGATCCATTTCGAAGCGCCCACCACTTGATGCCCGCTGAGGTCGCAGGATGCCGGAGCGCCCGGCGCCAGGCTGACTTCCGGTGGGCAGGGTGCATCTTTGTACGAGAGGTAGCTCACGTCGTTGTACGAGCCATTGATGTTCAGCGTCAGGCCGCGCAACGCAAGCAGGGTGCTTTCGAATTCCACGCCACGGGAGCGCACCGAGCCGGCGTTGGTCAGGAACTGCACGCGGTTGACGTCGTCGAAGGCGTTGGTCTGATAGCCGTTGACCTGGGTCCAGAACACGTTGGCATTCAGTTGCAGGCGACGGTCCCACAGGGTGCTCTTGAAACCGAGTTCGGCGTTGTTGGCGCGCTCGGTGCCGATCAGCAGCGAATCGGCGCCGGCCACCGGCGCGGTGCCGACAGCCAGATTGACCCCGCCGGATTTTTCGCCGTGGGACAACGTGGCGTAGGTGAGCAGGTCGTCGGTGAGGCGGTAGCTGAGGTTCAACAGGCCCGAGGGACTGGAGCTGTACTGGTTGAGATCACCGGAATCGAAGACCCCCGCACGAGCGCGTCGTGCCGCGGCCGCCGCACCGGTGACCGCGGCACCACCGGCCGGCGCATCACGGGTCACCCTGGCGTTTTTCTCTTCATAGGTGCCGCGCAGGCCGGCGGTGAAATCCAGGCGCTCGGTCAGGTGCCAGGTGCCTTGGGCGAACAGCGCGAAGCTGTTGGTTTCGATATGACCGTTGCCGACACTGTCGATGTTGTTCAGCGCACCGTTGGGCGTACCGTTCCAGATGTCCGCTTGCGGGCCGTAAAAGGTGAAGGATTTGTTGTCCAGGTCAGAACCGAAGTAATAGGCGCCGAGCACGTAATCGAAGAATCCACCGGTAGGCGAGGCCAGGCGAAACTCTTGGGAATACTGCTTATCCTCCACCGAAACGCCGGCGTTGTGGAAGACGGATRCGTTCAGGCCGTCATCATTGCGCGGGGTGAAATTCCACCAGCGATAGGCGCTGATGGAGGTCAGGGTGAAGTCGCTCGGCAGTGTCCAGTTGGCCTCGACCGACGTACCGCCCTGGTGCACGGTGACGTGCTGGTCGCTGTTCAGGTTGACCTTGCGGTGCGTGCCGTCAACCAGTGTCGCACCCGCCGCATTGGCCCGACGCTGGTAAAGGTTGGTGCCATTGATGGTCGGCCCGGTGTTGAACAACACACGGGTGCCGGCGCTGGAATCCTCTTCGTTGTAGTCGCCGATCCAGCGCAGGCTGAATGATTCGTTGGGCTTGAACAGCAACTGGCCACGGAAGCCATCGCGGGAGCCGCCGTTCAAATCGTGGCCGTCGAATTCGTTCTTGATATCACCGTCGCTGCGGGTGCGATACGCAGAAAAGCGTCCGGCGAGTTCGTCATTGAGCGGGCCGGAAATCGTGCCCTTGGTCTGGAAGTATCCGTCCTCGCCGACCGAAGATTCGATGCTGCGTTCCGGGGTAAAAGTCGGCGCACGGGTGCTGATGTTGATCACGCCCGCCGTGGTGTTCTTGCCGAACAAAGTGCCTTGCGGACCGCGCAGCACTTCGAGCTGCTCGATGTCCATCAGGTCGAACACGGCCATGCCCGGCCGGCCGAGATAAACATTGTCGATGTACAGCCCGACACTGCCCTCCAGGCCATCGCTGGCCGGGTTGTTGCCCAGTCCACGGATCGACACGCTGGACTGGCGCGCATGCATGTAGGCGACGTTGACGCTGGGCACCAGTTGCTGCAAATCCTGGATGCGATAGACCCGCTGGATTTCCAGGGTCTGGCCGCTGACCACGCTCATGGGTGTCGGCACATCCTGCGCGCTTTCTTCGCGGCGGCGGGTGGTTACGGTCACGGTTTCCAGTTGTGCATTGTCGGCCGTGGCGGTTTTTGCGGGAGTGGTTTCAGGGGTGGTGCTGTCGGCCGCATAGCCTTGGGTCCAACCGGCGCTTCCTGCCAGCAGCAGGGCCAGAGGCAGGCGTTTGAGCCGTTGGGGTGACGACGTTGGGGCGAGGTACAACGGACTCATAAGGCGGGGTTCCCGATCAAAAGAAATGCTTTGTTGCTTGCCAGGCCGCCATCGCCAGCAGGCTGGCTCCCACAGGGAATTTGTGGCGTACACAAAACCAATGTGGGAGCCAGCCTGCTGGCGATGGCGTCAGCTCAGACGCCGTCGATATCCGGCCCTTTCACCGTCTGGCTGACCTGCCCGTTCACACCCACCGGCACTTCTCCCTTAAGCGTCACCCGCCGCACGATCCGGTCTTGAGTCCCGTAGTCATCCACCGCGTAATGCTGAGTGGAGCGGTTGTCCCAGATCGCCACATCGCCAGCCTTCCAGCGCCAGCGCACGATGTTTTCCTGGCGGATCACATGGCTTTGCAGCAACCCGAACAGGTGCGCCGAATCGGCCTGGGAATAGCCCTTGATGCGTTTGACGAAATGCCCCAGCAACAGGCTCTTCTCACCGCTGACCGGGTGCACGCGGACCACCGGGTGTTCGGTCTCGTAGACGGTCGAGGTGAAGATCTTGCGATAGCGCTCCAGCTTCTCGGCCGAGACGTCAGGCCTGGTGCCGGCGTAGTCGTATTCGTTGCTGTGCACGGCGACCAGTTTGTCGGCCAGCTCACGCAGCTCCACCGACAACCCGTCGTAGGCGGTGGCAGTGTTGGCCCACAGGGTGTCGCCGCCGAAAGCCGGAGCCACCACCGAGCGCAGGATCGAAGCTTTGGGGTAGGCCTCGACGAAGGTCACGTCAGTGTGCCAGGAGCTGGCTCGCTGGCCCTCGGCACCGTCCAGTTCCAGTAGAAAACGCGTGCCCTCGCGCACCGGTACGGTCGGGTGCGCCACCGGTTCGCCGAGCAGGTGGGCGAACGCCTCCTGGCGCTGATCGTCGAGCTGGGTCTGCTCGCGGAAGAAGATCACTTTGTATTGCAGCAGCGCCTGTTGAATGGCTTCGACGGTGGCGGCATCCAGCTCGCCCGAAAGCTGTACGCCACGAATTTCGGCACCGATGCGACCAGCCACCGGGTGGATTTCAAGCGCGTGAACAGCGGGTTGTACTGCGAAAGCGGCATTGCTCATGGGTAGACCCTCATCAGACTGCTTGCGGTTGAACCGGCCGCGAAACACTGCTCTATCTATATTCAATTTAGATCTAATAGATATCAACATGCTTCGTTGACGGAATAAGAGGTTGCATTTAAAACCTCAGTCAACCCTCGTCGCAAATGCCTTCGAGCTATTTTTAGGATGCCGGAAAAGCATATGGATCTTCGCCAGTTGCGTTACTTCATCGCCCTCGACGAACACCGCAGTTTCGTGCGCGCAGCCGAGGCCATGGGCATCACCCAGCCCGCCTTCAGCCGCAGCATTCAAGGGCTGGAGCACGAGTTCGGCTGTGTCCTGGTGGACCGCGGCAACAAGGATTTGCGCCCCACCCCCGAAGGCCTGGTGGTGCTGCAACATGCCCGCAGCCTGGTGCAGGGTGCGGCGTTGCTCAGCTGCGAAGTGACGCAGATGACCAAGCTCGATGCCGGTGAGTTGCGTTTCGGCTGCGGCCCGGCACCTGCGGTGAAACTGGTGCCGGATGCAGTGGCGCAATTCATCAACGCGCACCCGAAAGTGCGCACCTGTTTCGAGGTGGATAACTGGGAAAAACTCAGCCGCGCCCTGAGCCGTGAAGAGATCGAATTCTTCATCGCCGACATCCGCCATTTCGAGTCCGATCCGAACTTCCAGACCCAGGCGTTGACGCCCAAGCGCGGCGTGTTTTTCTGCCGCCCCGGGCATCCACTGCTGGCCAAGGAGAGCCTGTCGACCAACGACATGTTCGATTACCCGCTGGCGACCACGATGATCCCGCCAGGCATTCGCAAACTGCTGGCGAACCTCAGCGGCCGGGTGGATTTTTCGCCAAGCATCGAGACCGAACATTTCCCTGCGCTGGTGAAAGTGGTGCTGCAATCGAATGCGATTGGTGTAGGCACCGAGGAGGCGTTTATCGAGGACATTGCCCAGGGTTCGCTGGTGCTACTGCATTGGCGCAACTTGCCGCAGAACATCGAAAGCATGAATGCGCGGTGCGGGATCGTCAGTCGCACGGGGTTTCGGTTGTCACCGGCGGCGCGGGCGATGATCGAGACGTTGGTGGCGGTGGACAGGCAGCAGATGGCCGTTGCTGTTTGAAGATCAAGAGATCGCAGCCTTCGGCAGCTCCTACACTGATCGATGTAGGAGCTGCCGAAGGCTGCGATCTTTTGAGATTTAAAGCCTGGCCGCAGCCAACTCCGGCGCCACCCAATCGCTCACCTTGAACGACTTGCGAATCAGCTTCTGCTGCGAAGCCAGATCCACCGCATCCTGCAACTTGCCAAGGAACACCGGGTCAAGCGTCGACGGGAAAACCTCACTCAGTTTCTGATCCTTCAAATCCTGAGAAAGAATCACCGGTGGATAACTCGCCAGCCCCGACACCAACTGAATGTAGGCGTCCTTGTTGCTGTCCTGGGTCAGCCACTCCACGGCTTGTTGTTGGGCCTTGAGCAGTTTCGCCACCGCCTCCGGATGCGCATCGACAAACTTCCCTGTCCCTATCAGCACCGCCTGCACGCTGCCGGCACCGCCCAGATCCTTGGTATTGAGCGGCAACTCGGCCAGCCCCTTGGCCTGTAACGCCGTGAGCCCGGAACCGCCCCACGAGGCATCGATCTGCTTCGCCGCCAGCGCCGCGACCGCCGCGTTGAAGTCGAGGTTGATGACTTTCACGTCCTTCTCGCTCAACCCCTGGCTGGCCAGCGCCGCATCGAAGGACAACTGGCTGGCGGTGCCACGGAAGATGGCCACGCGTTTGCCCTTGAGGTCCTGCAGGGTCTTGATCCCCGAACCCGGTACCACGCCGAGGTAATGCTTCACCCCGCGCGCAGAGGCACTGAGCAGTCGCGTATCCAGACCATTGGACTTGCCGATGATGGCCGCCAGATCGCCGAGGTAGGCCAGGTCCACTTGACCGTTGGCGAATGCCTCGTTGATCACCGGGCCTGCGCCCTTGAAGAAGCTCCACTGAATCTTGATGCCCTGATCGGCGAAAGCCTTTTCGAAGATCTGCTGATCACGCAGCACATCCACGACACCGCCACCACTGTGCTGGGTACCGGCACTCAGGTCCGGCACGGCGATGCGGATTTCCTTGAGTTCGCTAGCGTTGGCCGTGAAGGCCAGCAGACCCGCCAGGGCCGGTGCGGCGAACAGGCTGATGACACGTTTGAAGGGAAGGTTCATGGGTGCGGCTCCTTGGGGCAACGGGCGTTGAGGAGCCGAAAGTGGGCTGAAGTGGAACCAACACTTAAATACTATAAATTCACATTTTTAGATCATTAAGACATATACCAACACTTGCGGGCCTCTTGTCAGGGTATGCAGGAACGGCATCGAAAATATTCTTCGAATGCATTGGATGCGGGTCGGCGGTGATGCCTTAAATGACCCTTCTTATCTCTTAATAATTTATTTTTATACATTAATAGATCAATAACGAATAACTGTAGGAGCTGGCTTGCCAGCGAATTCAGACAATCCGGTCTATCAGATACACCGCCTTCGCTGGCAAGCCAGCTCCTACAAGAGACCGTGTGTTTTTGATGACGCGTCCATTCCGACAACGGAGGTCACCTCATGACCCGTGTTTCACTTCTCGATCTGCCACTGGCCGCACCTCAGCTTGAAGGTCGACGACTCTGGCCGACGCTGAGCCAGCGGCTCTTGCCCTGGCTTTTGCCCCTCAGCCTGTTTGCATTGTGGTGGCTCGCCAGCCGCCAGCACTGGATGAGCGAGCAGATCCTGCCGGCACCGAGCCTGGTCTGGAACAGCGCGCTGGAATTGTCCCAAGGCGAGTTGTGGAGTCATTTGTGGATCAGCCTGCAACGCTTGTTCTGGGGGCTGCTGGCCGGTATCAGCGCTGGTGCTGTTTTGGGTGCGGCACTGGGTTTCAGTCGTCGACTGGAGCGCCTGGTGTTTCCGACCTTCGCCGGGTTGGCGCAAGTTCCGACCTTGGCCTGGATTCCATTGTTCATGGTGTTTTTCGGCATTGGCGAAGTGCTGAAACTGGTGGTGCTGATCAAGGCCATCGTGGTGCCAGTGACCTTGCATACACTGGTCGGTGTGCGCGATGCACAACCAAAGCTGCGCGAGGCCGCCGCCGTGTTGCGCTTGCCCAGGCATCTGTTGATCCGACGCCTGGTGCTGCCTGCCGCACTGCCGGCATTCATGGCCGGTGTACGCCTCGCGCTGGCTGCCGGTTGGACCTCGCTGCTGGCTGTCGAACTGCTCGCATCCAGCGAAGGCATCGGTTACCTGATGGTCTGGGCGCGACAGCTGTTCATGCTCGACATCGTCTTCGTGTGCATCGTGGTGATCGGCCTGATCGGCGTGGCGATGGATCGCGGCATCGGTCTGCTGGACAGGAAACTGGTGCACTGGCCGCACCCGGCCACCGCCGAAATCCGTCGCGGGCCGCGTTATCAAGGTTGGCAACGCCTGCAACCGTGGCTGCTGCCATTGGCGCTTCTGGCGTTGTGGCAACTGACTTCGGATCAGCAGTGGATTGACCCGAACATTCTGGTCAGTCCTCTGGCCGTCCTGCAGACCACTCGGGATGGCTTGCTCGACGGCACACTGCTTGGCGGCATGGCCCTGAGCCTGGGCCGGACCCTTGGCGGATTGCTGCTCGGCGGTGGGCTCGGGTTTGCCTTGGGGTTGCTGCTGGGGTTGTCGCGCACCAGTGAACGCGTGCTCGGCCCAACCCTCGCCGCCATCCGCCAGATCGCCATTTTCGCTTGGGTGCCGCTGCTCACCGCGTGGTTCGGTCTGGGGGAACTGGCCAAGTGGGTATTCGTTGCCCTCGCCGCCTTTTTCCCGCTGTTCATCGCCACCCAACGCAGCGTCGCCCACCTGTCGCCGCAACTGAACGAGGCCGCGCAGGTATTGCGCCTGAATCTGCGTCAGCGCCTCGGGCGACTGGTGCTGCCGGGCGCGGCACCGGGAATCTTCGCCGGGCTCAGGCTGAGCCTGATCTACGCCTGGCTCGGCACCATCGGCGCCGAATATTTCATGCCGTCCAACGGCGGCATCGGCAGCCAGATGATCGGCGCCCAACAACTGCTGCGCATGGACCTGATCATGGCCGGCATGCTGCTGGTGGGCCTGACCGGTGCCCTGCTCAACCTAATTGGCCAACGCCTGGAAATCCGCGCCACTCGCTGGAGACACGCATGAACGCATCAATTGTCAGCTTCAATCACGTGGGCAAAACCTTCGATGTCGACGGCTTCGAACTGGAGGCCATTCGAGAATTCAACCTGGAGATTGCCGAGGGCGAGTTCGTCGCCATCGTCGGTTCCAGCGGTTGCGGCAAATCCACTTTGCTACGGCTGCTGGTGGGCCTCGACACACAATTTCGCGGGCAGATCCGTGTGGACGGCAAAGCCGTCACCGGCATCGGCGGCGAGCGCGGCATCGTCTTTCAGGAACACCGCTTGTTCCCGTGGCTGAGCGTGGCCGACAACATCGGCCTGGGCCTGGTCAACGAGCCATTGAGCGCTGTGCAAAAGCAAAAGCGCATCAGCGATTTCATCGAATTGGTGGGCTTGAGCGACTTCGCTCGCGCCTATCCGCACCAGCTCTCCGGCGGCATGGCGCAGCGCGTGGCCATTGCTCGCGGCCTGGTGGCCAGCCCACGGATTCTGCTGCTGGATGAGCCCTTCGGCGCCCTCGATGCGCTGACCCGCCAACAGATGCAGGACGAACTGCTGGCGATCCGCGCGCGGGCAAAAATCACCACGGTGCTGGTCACCCACGACGTCGAGGAAGCGATCTTCCTCGCCGACCGCGTGGTGGTGATGGAGCCGCGTCCGGGGCGGATCAAGCAAGTGGTCGACGTTGCCCTGCCCCATCCGCGCCAGCGTAGCAGTTTCGACTTCCACCAGCTGCGCGAAGAACTGCTGCACGAACTCACCAGCGACGATCACTACCAGCCCCCCGTGCCGGTGCAGGTCCGCGATCTGCCGCTGTCCTTCATAGCCTACTGAAAAAGGAAATGCTTGATGCCGCAACGTCCCAACTTTCTAGTGATCCTGGCCGATGACCTGGGCTTTTCCGACCTCGGCGCCTTCGGTGGCGAAATCAACACGCCGAACCTCGATGCATTGGCCAACAATGGCCTGCGCCTGACCGATTTTCACACCGCACCAACCTGCTCGCCGACCCGTTCGATGCTGCTCACCGGCACCGATCACCACATCGCCGGCATCGGCACCATGGCCGAAGCGTTGACCCCGGATCTGATCGGTAAACCCGGTTACGAAGGGCACTTGAACGACCGCGTGGTCGCCCTGCCCGAACTGCTGCGCGAGGCCGGCTACCAGACCTTGATGAGCGGCAAATGGCACTTGGGCCTGACCGCAGAACTGGCGCCCCATGCCCGGGGTTTCGAGCGTTCGTTTTCGCTGTTGCCCGGCGCGGCCAACCACTACGGGTTCGAGCCGACCTACGATGAAACGACGCCACGGCTGCTGAAATCCACGCCGGCGCTGTACATCGAAGACGACACCTTCATTGATGAACTGCCCAAGGATTTCTACTCCTCCGACGCCTTTGGCGACAAGCTGCTGCAATACCTCAAGGAGCGCGACCAGACCCGGCCGTTCTTCGCCTATCTGCCGTTTTCCGCACCACACTGGCCATTGCAGGCGCCGGCCGAGGTGGTGGAGAAATACCATGGGCGCTATGACGCCGGCCCTGAAGTACTGCGCCTCGAGCGCCTGGAAAAACTCAAAAAACTGGGGCTGATCGAGGCCGATGTCGAGCCGCATCCGTTGATCCAGCTGACTGCACAATGGGATGCCCTGAGCGACGAGCAACGACAGATCTCCGCGCGGGCCATGGAGGTTTATGCGGCGATGGTCGAGCGCATGGACTGGAACATCGGGCGTGTCATTGACTATCTGCGCCAGCAAGGGCAACTGGACAATACGTTCATCCTGTTCATGTCCGATAACGGCGCCGAAGGGGCATTGCTGGAGGCCTTCCCGAAATTCGGCCCGCAGTTGCTGACCTATCTCAACCAGCATTACGACAACAGCCTGGACAACATCGGCCGCGCCAACTCCTACGTCTGGTACGGGCCGAACTGGGCGCAAGTGGCGACCGCGCCATCGCGGCTGTTCAAGGCCTTCACCACCGAAGGCGGGATTCGCGTGCCGGCGCTGGTGCATTACCCGCAACTGCCGCTCAAGGGACAGATCAGCCACGGTTTCGGCACGGTGATGGACATCACGCCGACCATTCTCGACCTCGCCGGTGTGCGCCATCCGGGCAAGCAGTGGCATGGCAAACCCGTTGCGGAAGTTCGCGGCAAGTCGTGGCTGGGGTTTCTGTCGGGCGAGACGGCGCAAGTGCATGACGAGCAGACTGTCACCGGGTGGGAACTGTTCGGTCGGCGAGCGATTCGACAGGGGCAATGGAAGGCGGTGTACATTCCGGGACCGGTGGGGCCGGCGACCTGGCAACTGTATGACCTGGGCAATGATCCGGGGGAGATTCATGACCTGGCGTCGAGCCAACCGCATAAGCTTGGTGCCTTGATCGAGCACTGGCAGCGGTATGTGGATGAGACCGGGGTGATCCTGAGTGAGTCGCCGTTTCAGCCGGATTGATGTTGCCTGAACTACCGCCATCGCTGGCAAGCCAGCTCCTACAGGTTATGCGCGGCCTTTGTAGGAGCTGGCTTGCCAGCGAAGAGGCCATCAGGCGCGCGCACCCTCCACAGCCTACCCCTGAACTTCTTCCCGGCGCTCAAACCGGTTAGCCCGCGCAAACGTTCCGAAATCATTGAACCGCACACCCATCTCGCGCATCACCTTGTGCCCCACCGGCACGGTCAACTGGCGGATGTAAAACGGCTCCTTCACCACAAAGTGATGGATCCCGTGGCTGCTGCCGAAGTTGAAGCAGAACGCCTGCAACGGCCACAGCCACCACGCGTTCAGTACTTGCGTTTGCTGCATCACGTTGCCCGGCTCCACGTCTCCGTAGTAATGCATGTTCGAGCTGATGAAGTGCAGGCAGAACGTGCGCAACACGTTCGGGCCGATGATCACGACTGCCGCGATGTCGATCACCTGCATCACCGACAACGTGGTCGCGGACCACTCGATCGGTACGCCCATCAGATGCGCAACGCCGTTCGCTGCGTGGAAGCCGAGAAACACGTACCACGCACCCCAATGCATCAGCGCCAGCGGTGCGTAGACCTTCAGCGTGCGGTAAATGATGCTGAACTTCATGGCCAAGGTCTTGGCCCGCAGCATGCGGATTAACGACGACATGATGTTGTCGCCAATCATCAGAAACCGTGCGAATCCCCATGGCTCGCCATTGGTGATGGCGCGTTCTTCCATGTCGGCTTCGGAGCCGGAGACCTTGTGGTGATTGAGGTGCAGGTGTCGGCGAATCCACGGATTGATGGTGCTCGGCCGCGCCAGCCACACCAGGCCCATCATCAGGTTGTGCGGCACTTTCTGCTTGCGGAAGTACATGCTATGGATCAGGTCGTGTTCCAGCTCATGGGTCAACGAGGCGAAAAACGCATTGAGCAACAGGCACGCCCACCAGGCCATGTGCCCGGTCATGTAGAGCGCGGCCGAACCGACCATACCGGCCAGGGCGAAGGCCAGAATGCCCGCGCCCATGGCGTCCTGATGCCTGAGAATCGGATAGCGCTCGCGCAACTCGACGCCTTTGGCCAGTACCACTTCACGGATATGCGCTGATCGCTGTGATGCATTCAGTCGCTGGGGGCTTGCAGAAGTACCGCTCATGCTTCCATCCTCTGGTTATTGATGGTTGCATCCTGCCTTGCGGACATTCGCAATGCGGTAGCCAAGAACGCCAACCTGTTGACCGGAAGCGCCAATCAGCATGACTGAACCGACCTCCCTCGCCAGCTGGACCCGCGCCCTGCGCAAGCAACTCGATGCCCTGAGCATCGACAGCACCGCCCTGTGCCAGCAAGCGGGGCTCGACCCGCAACTGATGGACGACCCGAACGCGCGCTACCCGCTGTCGGGCACCACGCACCTGTGGAGTCTGGCGGTGCAGGCCAGCGGTGACCCGGCGATTGGTTTGCGGGTTTCGCGTTTCGTCAGCCCGACCACCTTCCATGCGCTGGGTTATGCGCTGGTCGCCAGCGGCAGCCTGCGGGAAGTGTTCGAGCGCATCGTGCGCTATCACCAGGTGGTCAGCGATGCCCTGGAACTGGAACTGACCCGCACCGAAGATCACTACTGTTTCCGCCTGAAAATCCCTGCCGGCAACCCGGCCCCGGCCTTCGAGGCCATCGATGCGTTCATGGCGATTTACGTGCGCACCTGCCGCAATCGCCTGGGCCGCGACTATGCACCGCTGGCGACCTACCTGCGCCGTCCGGAGCCGGCAGACGCGCATCAATGGCATAAAGTCTTTCGCTCGCCCGTGCACTTCGGCGCCGACGAGGATCGACTGGAATTCGCCCTCGTCGACTTCGACAGCCACCTGGATGACGCCAACCCGGAACTGGCCGAACACAATGAAACGGTGCTCAAGCGCACCCTGGCACAACTCCAGCCGCTGACGTGGGAACGCAAGGTCCGCGATGCAATTGAAGAACAACTGCCCGAAGGCGAACCCAGCGCCGAACACATCGCCAAGGCCCTGCACCTGAGCCTGCGCAGCCTGCAACGGCACCTGGCCGATGAAGGCTGCCGGTTCGATACGCTGCTCAACGAAAGCCGTGAGAACCTGGCGTTGCTGCACCTGCGCGATCCGCAATGCTCGTTGAGCGAAATCAGTTATCTGCTCGGGTTTGCCGACACCAGCAGCTTCAGTCGTGCGTTCAAGCGCTGGACGGGGATGACGCCGGGGCAGTTTCGGGATGGGTTGCGCTGATCTAGCCTTTGACCAGACTGCGTACCATACCCTCGTTCCACTGCTCCAGCATTGCCTCTCCAATCTCGGCAAAGGCACTGTTTGCCTTTATGTGTTGGCCCATCTCGCCCATCGCCATTTCCATCCCATGGATGACTTGTTGCAGCAATTCGTTGCAGCGCCCCTCGGTCAAATTGCAGGCGGAGCGACCAAATCGCATCAGCATTTTGTACTTGGGCCACGCCTTCGATCCGCCCAATAACAACGCCATGCTATCGGTCTTGATGTAGATCGAAGTGGTGATGATGTCGTAGGCAGGTGCCAGGCTGATTGGCGCATCGACACCACAATCTTCGTAGAGAACGCCAAAATTCTTGAGGTGCGCGTCGCCATTTTTCAGACCCGATGAAAGCGCGACGATTTTGAAAAACGACTCAAGTGCCTGATTGAGCAAAGGAGGAGAAACAAAGGCCTTGATCTGCTTGGCCGCACCTTCGTATGAACCATCGTATTTGGCTTTTGAAGGCCACGCATTGAGCACGCAGAAGTCCTCGAACCCCAAGTAACCTTTTTCATTCAGGTCGAAGCGTTCAACGATCAGAAATTTACCGTGTTCACTGAGCTGAAACTTCGGTACCTCAAGTCCCGAATGTAACGCCGCCCGCATGCAGAAGTATTCATTGGCAGCGAGTTCCGGGTATTGCTCTGGACGAAAGGCTTTGACCAGATGCGTCGCCCCCCGATGGGACAGCCGATCGATGGATGACGCGCTGTCACGCACCAGTACCTTCGGCTGTACACCGGAAACGCCCGAATACTGGCCATAGGTCTGCAAGAGGTCCTCGAACAAACCTTGCGCACCATCATGTACAAGAAGGTCCGCCAGGCTGGTTTCAGGTGGCTGGTCGCCCGGATCCTGCGCCTTTGAAATGCCGACTCTTCCGAGCTGGTGCGGGCCGACGATGGCCAGCATCGAAAAATCGTCAAACCCTCGAACGGCCTTGCTGAAGCGTCGTGTCAATTCATCGCGCAGGGCTCCCTCAGGCAGATTCATTTCAAAAACCGGTGGAACACCTGGTTCCCACGCGTAACTCTCCAGACGCACCGGCATGGTCAACGAGACGGCGTTTTGTTCGGGCGCGTTTTCGGTGTAGGCAAACACGGTGTCGATGGGAGGCTGGCCACGACCGAGGATTCCGACCGCACTGTTGGAAACGCTGATAGCCAGTCGATCCTTTTCCTGCGGCTCATCCATGGAAATCCACCTTTTTCAGGGTGTCCAGCGTCGGCCGCTTCGATTGTCGCGGCACGGCGGTCAGCTCATAACCGAAGCCGTTGAGTATCGCCTCGACCTTGCGCAGACCAATTTCGGAAATGGTGTTGTTTTCGATGCCGGAGATTGTTGCACGGCTCATTCCGTACTTCTGTGCCACGTCTTGCTGAGAGAGTTTTCTCTCCTTGCGCAAGGTTCGGATCAGTTCGCCAAGGTTTTCCATATCATCACCATGCATTACATACAGTGCATATATTGTCATATTAACCACTATGCATTGTATTTAGTGCAGATTTTGATCGAAGTCCAGCTACATTTGCTGACGCCCTTATCAGGCATCAAACCATCGCCAACACCCGCAACCGCGCGGCATCGATAATTTCGATTTCGCCGTAACTCAGCCCGATGATTCCCTGCCCCTGCAAATCCTTGAGGATCTGGTTGGTGGTCTGGCGCGACAGCGACAGCATCGATGCCAACTGCTCCTGGGGCAGTTGCAGGACGCGACGCGGGGGGGCGGTCTCGCCATAACCTTCGGCGATCATCAACAAGCGGTGCGCCAGCCGTGCCGGGGCCGGCAACAGGCTCAACTGTTCGAGGTTGATGAAGGTCATGCGCAATTTCTGGCTCATCAGCAACGCCAGTTGCCGCCAGTGCTGCGGATGCTCGTCGAGCAGTGCCAGCAACGTATTTTGGGGAATATTCAGCAGTGTGCACTGGCCGACGCCGTAGGCATCGTGGGTGCGTGGCTGGCCATCGAACAGGCAGATTTCGCCGAACCAGTGCGGCGGCTCCACCAGGCTCAACAAGGCTTCCTTGCCCTGCTCGCTCACGGCACCGACGCGCACTGCGCCTTCAAGTACCGCGTACAGGCCACAGGGCGGATCACCGCGCTTGAACAGCCGCTGGCCCGGCGACAGGCGCCGCAACCTGGCCGCCGACAGCAGACTATCCTGTAGGGAATCAGGCAAATGGCTGAACCACTGACCGCTCATCAGGCGTGGACGCCAGACCTGCATATCCATGAAAACTCCTAGAGATTGTCGCCTGGCTGACAGAGCGGGAAATGAACCCGGGGCATGATCAATCACCCCACAGGAGAACAACAATGAAAAGCCTCGTCGACCACCTCAGTCAATACGCTGCCTACCATCGTGACCCGCGCAACATCGCATCGCACTTTATCGGTATCCCGCTGATCGTGGTGGCCGTTGCGGTGTTGCTGTCGCGGCCGCAGTGGTCGCTGGGCGGCGTGTGGCTGTCACCGGCGGTGCTTGTCTCGCTGGCATCGGCGTGGTTTTACCTGCGCCTGGAGTTGCGCCTGGGCGTGTTGATGACCGTGTTGCTCGGGCTGAGTGTCTGGGCCGGTCATGCGCTGGCGCAGCAAAGCACATTCGTCTGGCTCGCCAGCGGCATCGGCATGTTTGTGGTGGGCTGGGCGATTCAGTTTGTCGGGCATCACTACGAAGGACGCAAACCGGCCTTTGTCGATGATGTGATGGGGCTGATTGTCGGGCCGTTGTTTGTGGTGGCGGAGCTGGCGTTCATGCTGGGGATGCGGCATGAGCTCAAAGAGCAGATCGAGGCGCGGGCGGGTGGGGTGCGTCTGCGTCAGAAAAACGCTGCGGCGTAAGACGCCATCGCGAGCAAGCTCGCTCCCACAGTGGATCAGGGTTGAATACAATATTTTTGTGCCAACCCAAAACCCTGTGGGAGCGAGCTTGCTCGCGATGCTTTTGCTTTAAATGTTGGCAACCTTCTGCCAGACCTTCGGCTTGAAGAACAGCGTCTCGCCCTTCGCCAGACCGATCAGGCTGTCGTGATCCTTCACCACTTCGGCTTCGATCAGATCGCTCTGCCCTTCGACCTTCAGGGTCACCCGGGTCGTCGCCCCCAGTGGCCGAATGTCCCGCACTTCAGCCGCGTGATGGTCTTCCAGTTCATGGCGCGACAGCGACACCTCGTGCGGACGGAACAGCACGTGTTTATCCTCGCCCAGATGCAGACGGTTCGAATCACCGAGGAAGTGATAAACGAAATCGCTGGCCGGGTTTTCGTAGACGTCGCCCGGTGAGCCGATCTGCTCGATCACTCCCTTGTTCATCACCACGATGCGGTCGGCGACTTCCATCGCTTCTTCCTGGTCATGGGTCACGAACACCGAGGTCAGGTTGATATCTTCGTGCAGACGCGCCAACCAGCGGCGCAGTTCTTTACGGACCTTGGCATCGAGGGCGCCGAAGGGTTCGTCGAGCAGCAGCACTTTCGGCTCCACCGCCAGCGCTCGGGCCAACGCAATGCGCTGGCGCTGACCGCCGGAGAGTTGTTCCGGGTAGCGATCCGACAGCCAGTCCAGCTGCACCATGTTCAACAGTTCGTGAACTTTGGTGGCGATCTGGCTTTCGCTCGGGCGCTGGTTTTTCGGCTTCATGCGCAGGCCGAACGCGACGTTGTCGAACACCGTCATGTGACGGAACAGGGCGTAGTGCTGGAACACGAAACCGACGTTGCGATCCCGTACGTCGTGGCCGGAGACGTCTTCACCGTGGAACACGATGTTGCCCTGGTCCGGGGTTTCCAGGCCGGCGATGATCCGCAGCAGCGTGGTCTTGCCGCAGCCCGACGGACCGAGCAGTGCGACGAGTTCGCCGCTCTGGATGTCCAGGCTGATGTTGTCCAGCGCCTTGAAGGCATGGAAGTTCTTGCTGACGTTACGCACTTCGATCGACATGAATTATTCCTCCGCGGCGCTGGCGCGCAGGCGGTTGATACGGTTTTCGCTCCACTGCTTGAGCAGCAGGATGAAGAGCGCCAGGATCAGCAACAGGCTCGCCACGGCGAACGCGGCCACGTGGTTGTATTCGTTGTAGAGGATCTCGACGTGCAGCGGCAGGGTGTTGGTCACCCCGCGAATGTGCCCGGAAACCACCGACACCGCACCGAACTCCCCCATGGCCCGCGCGGTACACAACACCACGCCGTAGATCAGGCCCCATTTGATGTTGGGCACGGTGACATGCCAGAACATCTGCCAGCCGTTGGCACCGAGCAGGCGCGCAGCCTCCTCTTCCTGAGTGCCTTGCTCCTGCATCAGCGGGATCAGCTCACGGGCCACGAACGGCACGGTGACGAAAATCGTCGCCAGCACGATGCCCGGCAGGGCGAAAACGATCTGGATGTCGTGATCCTGCAACCAAGGCCCGAACAAGCCTTGGGCGCCGAACATCAGCACGTAGACCAGACCGGCAATCACCGGCGACACCGAGAACGGCAGGTCGATCAGGGTCACCAGCATGCTCTTGCCGCGGAACGAGTACTTGCTCACGCACCAGGCGGCGCTGACGCCGAACACCAGGTTCAGCGGCACCGAAATCAGCACGGCGATGACCGTGAGTTTCAGTGCCGACAGCGCGTCCGGTTCAAAGATCGCTGTGAAAAACGCCCCGAGGCCGAGCTTCAGCCCTTGGGACACCACGATGAACAGCGGCAGCAGCAGGAACAGCGCAAAAATCAGCCAGCCAAGGCCAATCAGGATTCGCCGCGAAGTCGCACTGCCACGGCGGGCAGCGTTCGAGGAAGCGGCAGCAATAGACGATTGGGACATGGGTGCGCCTCCTTATGGGGTTTCGATGCGCCGCTGCAACAAGTTGATCAGCAGCAACAGGACGAAGGAAACCACCAGCATCAGTACACCAATGGAGGTAGCGCCGGTGTAATCGTATTGGTCGAGCTTGACCATGATCAGCAGCGGCAGAATCTCGGTTTTCATCGGCATGTTGCCGGCGATGAATATCACCGAACCATACTCGCCGACCCCGCGGGCAAAGGCCAAAGCGAAACCGGTAAGCCATGCCGGAAGCAGTGCCGGCAGCAGGATATGGCGGAAAACCTGCAAGGGTTTTGCACCCAGGCACGCCGCCGCTTCTTCCACTTCACGAGGAATATCCGCCAATACTGGCTGTACGGTACGTACCACGAATGGAAGTGTCACGAAAGTGAGGGCAAGGGTGATGCCCAGGGGGGTGTAGGCGATCTTGAAACCCAGATCCGCTGCAAACTGACCCACCAGGCCGGTAGGCGTGTACAACGCCGTCAGCGCAATACCGGCGACCGCCGTGGGCAACGCGAACGGCAAGTCGATCATTGCATCGATCACTTTTCGTCCAGGGAAGGTATAGCGCACTAATACCCAGGCCAGCAGCGTGCCGATGATGCCGTTGATGATCGCGGCACACAGGGCGGTGCCGAAGCTGAGCTTCAGCGCCGCCAGCACCCGTGGTGCCGAGATGATTGCCCAGAACTGATCCCAGGTGAGTTGAGCGGCATGCACGAACATCGCCGCCAGTGGTATGAGCACAATCAGGCTGAGGTACACCAAGGTGTAGCCCAGCGTCAGCCCGAAGCCGGGTATGACGGGGGAGATACGACGCGACATAAAAGTCCTTGGTTGAGAACGCAATAAGCCCCGGAGATAAATCCGGGGCTCGTTGATGGCTATTTAAGATTACTGCGCCTGGTAGATCTGGTCGAACACGCCCCCGTCATTGAAGAATTTCGGCTGTGCGGCTTTCCAGCCGCCGAAGTCCTTGTCGATGCTCACCAGTTCCAGTTTCGGGAACTGCTGGGCGTACTTGGCCGCCACGTCCTTGTCACGTGGACGATAGAAGTTCTTCGCCGCGATTTCCTGGCCGGCCGGGCTGTACAGGTGCTTGAGGTAGGCTTCGGCGATCTGCTCGTTGCCCTTTTTCTCGGCGTTCTTGTCGACCACCGCCACCGGTGGCTCGGCGAGAATCGACAGCGAAGGCACGACGATGTCGAACTTGTCGGCGCCGCCCTCTTCTTTCAGGGCCAGAAAGGCTTCGTTTTCCCAGGCCAGCAATACGTCGCCCTGACCGTTGTTGACGAAGGTAATGGTCGAGCCGCGAGCGCCGGTGTCCAGCACTGGCACGTGCTTGAACAGGGTCTGTACGTATTCCTTGGCCTTGGCTTCGTCGCCGCCATTGGCTTTGAGGCCATAGGCCCAGGCCGCGAGGAAGTTCCAGCGTGCACCGCCGGAGGTTTTCGGGTTCGGCGTGATCACCGAGACGTCATTCTTGACCAGGTCGCCCCAGTCCTTGATGCCTTTGGGGTTGCCCTTGCGCACCAGGAACACGATGGTCGAGGTGTACGGCGTGCTGGCGTCCGGCAGGCGTTTTTGCCAGTCGGCTGGCAGGGTTTTGCCGAGTTTGGCGATTTCGTCGATGTCACCGGCCAGGGCCAGGGTCACGACGTCGGCACGCAGGCCATCGATCACCGCCCGGCCTTGCTTGCCCGAACCGCCGTGGGATTGCTGGACCTTCACGGTGTCGCCGGCGTGATCTTTCTGCCAGAACTTGATGAACTCAGCGTTGTAGTCCTGGTACAGCTCGCGGGTCGGGTCGTACGACACGTTGAGCAACTCGTAATCCTTGGCTACCGCGGAACCGGCAAAAAGGGCGCTGGCCAGGGCGGCCAAAGCGAAGTGGCGAATCGACGACATGGTGAAAGCTCCTGGAATTCTTGGTGTGTTGGCTTTTTTATGGATTTCTGGAATCGCGTTGCCAGTTCAAAGATCGCAGCCTGCGGCAGCTCCTACAGGTGATCGCGTGCTTCTGTAGGAGTTGCCGCAGGCTGCGATCTTCTTCAGCCCGGCTTGTTGCCCGGCTGCTGCAAACGGAATTTTTCTTTGCGCTCGATCTGCACCACCTGGGCGTTGTGCACGGTGATTTCCACGGCACCAAAGCGCAGGTCGCGCAGGGCACTCTGGATTTCACGCAGGATGGTGGCTTCGTCTTGACCGTCGACGCTACGCAGGGATGCGCTCATATTGCTGCTCCTTCAACTGAGAGGTTGCCTCGCAGTGTCGGCACTGCTTGCGGCGTGAGAGCAATACTAGAGAGACACAGATATTCTTAAAAAGACTATTTAAGAATGTTTATATAACCAGAAGAGATTAACTGAAGGGACAAGGGTTTGAGGTGAATCACCCTCTTTCAGGCACACCAAAAACCTGTGGGAGAGAGCTTGCTCCCACAGGGATTTTGTAAATCAGGCGATGACCGGGGCATGAGCCCAATCGAGCTGCACCGCCGGCACCGGTCGCCCGAACCAATAGCCCTGCCCCAGATCACATCCCTGCTCGAATAGGAAAGCCGCCTGTTCAACCTGCTCGATCCCCTCGGCATGCACCTGCATGCCCATGCTTTGCGCCAGCGCAACGATCACCCGTGAAATCGCCGCATCATCCTCATCCCACGGTAATCCGGCGACGAAGCCCTGGTCGATTTTCAGCTTCTGCACCGGCAGACGCTTGAGGCGCAGCAGCGATGAATAGCCCGTGCCGAAGTCGTCGATGGCCAGACGCACCCCCAACTCGCGCAGACGATGCATTTGCTCCAGCGCGACTTCCGGGTCCTCCATCACCGCACTTTCGGTTACTTCCAGCTCCAGAAACGCCGGCTCCAGCCCGGTTTCGCGCAAGACCTGCGCCACCTGCTGATACAGCTCACGACGGGCGAACAGGCGCGAAGAAACGTTGACCGCAACGAACGACAGCACCACTCCACTCTGCTGCCACTGGCACATCTGCCGGCACGCCTGCGCCATGACCCAGGCATCGATTTCAGCAATCAGACCGGTTCGTTCGGCGACCGGAATGAATTCCGCCGGCGACACCAGGCCCCGCTGCGGGTGCTGCCAACGCACCAGCGCCTCGACGCCAATCAGGCGACGGGTCTTGAGGTCGTGAACCGGCTGGTAATAAACCCGCAGCTCTTGCCGATCCAGGGCGCGGCGCAATTCGAAGGCAATCTCGAACCGTTGCTGGGCGTGGGCCGTCAGCTCTTCGGTGTACAGGGCATAATCATTGCGCCCCGCACTCTTGGCCTTGAACAGTGCAGAGTCGGCATTGCGCAGCAGTTGCTCGACGCTCAAGGCATCGCTGGGGAACAGGCCGATGCCGATGCTGGTGTTGGCGCGGTCGGTGAACAACAGGCGGTTCGGCAGGCCGGTCAGCGGATCGTGGTGCGCCAGGTGCATGCGGTCGGCATCGCGCTCACGCAATTTGTCGCCGCCCCCCAAGCACCGCAGCAGCCGCGCCCGGGCAATGAAGATCAACCCCGCGCTGAACAGCACCCAGACATAACCGTTGATCAGTTGCCATCGCAGTCGCTCGGCAGAGCTATCGAAGAAACTGTTTAATAAATAGCCACTGACCTGCAGCCAAACCACAGAAAGCAACAGATAGAGCAGCGCTGCGCGCAAGGCATTGCGATAGGTGGCAGACATCCGGCGGCCCATGTCCCTACAAAAAGGTTGGAATGATGGTTTAAAGACACATCCAGCCACTCTTATCTGAAAGGGCGACTGGTTTTCTGTGTGGGCTTAGTGATAATGCAACGGCTGTTTTTTCTTTATCGAGGGCCCTACAGCCTATGTGGTACGAAGGTTTTCTTGGCTTGTCGCCCTGGTCGCTGGTGGCAGTCACCCTGCTGATGACCCATGTCACAATCATCGCCGTCACGGTCTATCTGCATCGTTACTCGGCCCATCGCTCCCTGGAGCTGAATGGGGGCCTCAAGCATTTCTTCCGTTTCTGGCTGTGGCTGACCACGGCTCAGAACACCCGCGAGTGGACCGCCATCCACCGCAAGCATCACGCCAAATGCGAAACCGTCGATGACCCGCACAGCCCGGTCATCAAGGGTTTGTCCACGGTGCTGCGCAAAGGCGCCGAGTTGTACCGCGCCGAAGCGGAAAACCCCGAGACGCTGCGCATCTACGGCAAGAACTGCCCCGAAGACTGGATCGAGCGCAACCTCTACAGCCGCTACCCACTGCTGGGCATCGCGATCATGGGCGTTATCGACCTGCTGCTGTTCGGCACCATCGGCATCACCATCTGGGCCATCCAGATGATGTGGATCCCGGTGTGGGCCGCCGGCGTGGTCAATGGCCTGGGCCATGCCATCGGCTACCGCAACTTCGAATGCCGCGATGCGGCGACCAACCTGGTGCCTTGGGGCATCCTGATTGGCGGCGAAGAACTGCATAACAACCATCACACCTACCCTAACTCGGCAAAACTGTCGGTGAAGAAGTGGGAATTCGACCTGGGCTGGGCGTGGATTCAAGTCTTCAGCTTCCTGCGCCTGGCCAAGGTCCAGCGGGTTGCGCCGATTGCCCATCGCGTCGAAGGCAAGGGCAACCTGGACATGGACACCGCCATGGCGATCCTCAACAACCGCTTCCAGATCATGGCCCAATACCGCAAGTTGGTGATCGGCCCGCTGGTCAAGCAAGAGCTGGAAAAGGTCGATCACTCGGTACGTCACCAGTTCCACCGAGCCAAACGCCTGCTTTCGCGGGAGACCAGCCTGCTGGATGACAAACACCATGTACGCATCCAGAACATGCTCGAGCACAGCCAGGCGCTGAAGGTAATTTACGAGAAACGCCTGGCCCTGCAGCAGATCTGGGTCAAGACCAGCTCAAATGGTCACGACATGCTGGCGGCCATCAAGGACTGGGTACACGAAGCTGAAGCCAGCGGGATTCAGTCCCTGCGTGACTTCGCCGACCAGTTGAAAACCTACTCCCTGCGTCCTGCCGCTGTCTGATTGCAGCGCGCAGCCGCAAAACCTGTGGGAGCGAGCCTGCTCGCTCCCACATTGGTTTATCGCCTGACTGAAAAAATCGCGTCGCCAGTACCGCCCGGCGGGAGCCAGCTCACTCGCCACAAAAGGCGGGAACTTCATCTGAAAAGCCCTATCTCAAAGACACTTCGCCATCCCCGGCGGGCTTGATGTTGGCCGCGATCGCACGCGGCATGCCCTTTGAGATTTGTGTCGATGGACGAAAAAAACCTGCAAGACTCATCTCCGTCCCATTGGCCCGAGGCCGCGCAGACCCTGATGGCGCTCATGCACGCCCAAGGCGAAGTCGCACGCCTGAGCGAACGCGAACAGCTGTTCAACACCCTGCTGATGAGCGTCAACGCGGTGCTGTGGGCATTCGATTGGGAAACCCGCCGGGTGCTTTACGTCAGCCCGGCCTATGAGCGGATCTTTGGCCGTTCAGCCGATCTACTGCTGGCCGACTGCGATCAATGGCGCGACAGCATCTATCCCGACGACCTGGACTATGCCGAACGCAGCCTGGCCGAAGTGCTGGACAAAGGCGCCGTCGAAGACCGCGAGTATCGAATCATCGCCGCCGACGGACAGGTGCGCTGGCTCAGCGACAAATGCTACATCAACCGCCAGGCCGAGCCGGGGCAACCGGTGATCATCGTCGGCATTGCCGAAGACATCACCGACAAGAAGCGGATGGAAAGCGAGCTGCACCGCCTGGCCACCACCGACGCCCTGACCCAGAGCAGCAATCGCCGGCATTTCTTCGAATGCGCCCACCGCGAGTTCGCACACGCCCGGCAACGGGGCGAGCCGCTGTCGTTCCTGATGCTGGACATCGATGACTTCAAAATCATCAACGACACCTACGGTCACCAGGAAGGCGACAACGTGTTGCAACGCATCGCCGATAGCGGCCGCGCAGCGTTGCGCCGTGGCGACCTGTTCGGGCGCATTGGCGGTGAGGAATTCGCAGCGGTATTTCCCGGCTGTACGCCGCAGATGGCCCTGCAAGTGGCTGAACGCTTGCAACAGCAGATTCAGCGATTGCGTTTCACCCATGAAGGCCAGACGTTCGGCATCACCGTCAGCCAGGGCCTGACCAGCCTGACCGCCGCGGACGAAAACGTGGAAAACCTGTTTTCCCGCGCGGATGCCGCGATGTACCAGGCCAAGCGCGAGGGCAAGAACCGGATTGTCACTGCCTGACAGGATCACCCAGGAACCCTGTGGGAGCGAGCTTGCTCGCGATGGCGGACTTTCAGTCGACATTGATGTTGAATGTCAGCCCCTCATCGCGAGCAAGCTCGCTCCCACAGGGGGTGGTGTACTTACTTCCTGCGCAAACGCATCAACTCCGGCAAGCCAATCTTGAGCAACCGCGCCGTCCGGCTCTTCGCCAGTTCCTCGATGCCCTCATGCTCAGTCAGGCGCGCCATCTGCGCCGCCATGTTCATCACCAGCGCTTCGCGGGAATAAACCCCGCCACCGAGCTGGTAGGCCGCCGCAATCAGCTCCCGCAACTCCAGTGGCAGGCGCCAGCGCGTGCGCAGGGCCGAACCATAGGCCGCGCCAAATTCAACCAGCGCTTCGCCCACTTCCTCCAGCTCGTCCAGTTCACCACCGGCCTGCTTCCATTCCTGCAAACAGCGCAGCAACGCCAGATCGCCGAGACGGTGCAACATGCCGGCACAATAGCAGCGCTCCTGATCCAGATCGAGCAAGCGCGCCAGGGTTCGCGCGTATTCGGCGGTATGCAGGGACAGATCCCAGTATCGCTCGGCATAGTCGGCCAGTTGCGGATCGCTGAGCCGGGCACTGCGCTTGAGCGCCAGCCCGAGAATCAGGTTCATGCTCTGCCCGGTGCCCAGGCGATGCAGTGCCTGGGACAGGGTTTGCACAGCGGCGCCGTGGTGCTGGGCCGCGCTGCTGGCAGCGGCGATCAACACGGCCGTGACCTGCGGATCGGTGCGGACTTCGTCTTCCAGCACCGTCAGGTCGAGACCATTGGGGTTGAGGCTGCGTTTGACCGCCACTTGCACGTCGGTCATCAGCGGCGCGCCGTCGGCCAATTCCCGGCGACGCTCCAGAAACACCGACAGCGTCATGCCCGGTGCCAGCGACGGCACTTCGCACGAGACTTCTTCGCCAGCATTCAGCAGCAACCCCTGCAACCGATGGGTCAGGCTTTCCATATTCAGGGGCTTGGTCAAGTAAGCGGCCGGTGCCAGCGGCAAGACCTCGCGCACGCTGGCACTGTCGTTGCGGCTGCTCATCAGAATGAACGGCAGCAGCGGATTGCGTTTGCGCTGTCGTATATTGCGCAGGACATTCAGGCCATCGACACCGGGCAACTCCCAGTCGGCGATCACCAGGTCATAGGGGTTGGCAGCCAATAGCTCCAGCGCTTGCTGGCCATCGGCGCACAAATCCAGCCGCGCATCGCAGCGTACGTTCAACAACACTTCCTTGAGCAAATCCCGGGACCAGGGGTCGGCCTCGGCGATCAGGACTCTTGGAACGGCGGGTAAAATGACGGTTGTCATACAGCTCTCCGTGGCGATGCAGGAACCTTAGCCAATGCTGGCCATTCGATACAGCGCTAATGGGTTTCCAGGGACATGAAAAAACCCGCCGAAGCGGGTTTTTTGTGGATCAGGTCACACTGGGTGATCAGAGCTCGGAGAAGCACTCTTCGATGATCGCCAGGCCTTTGTCCAGTTGCTCGTCCGGCGAAGTCAGCGGTACCAGGACGCGAAGAACGTTGCCGTAGGTGCCGCAGGACAGCAGGATCAGACCCTTGTCGCGAGCCTTGGCCACAACGGATGCCACGGCTGCAGCGTTCGGCTTGTGGCTGTCGCCGTTTTCGAACAGCTCGACAGCGATCATCGCTCCCAGGGCACGGACTTCGCCGATCACCGGGTACTTGGCCTGGATGGCCTTCAGGCCGGTTACCAGACGCTCGCCAACAGCCTTGCAACGATCCAGCAGGTGCTCTTCTTCGAACACTTCCATTACGGCCAGGGCCGCGGCGCAAGCGATCGGGCTACCGGCGTAGGTGCCGCCCAGGCCGCCTGGAGCGATGGCGTCCATGTATTCGGCCTTGCCGCACACACCGGCCAGCGGGAAGCCGCCAGCGATGGATTTGGCGAAGGTGGTCAGGTCGGCAGCAACGCCCATCTGTTCCATGGCGAAGAAAGTACCGGTACGGCCAGCGCCAGTCTGTACTTCGTCAGCGATCAGCAGGATGCCGTGCTGGTCGCACAGGGCACGCAAACGCTTCATGAACTCTTTAGGCGCGACGTAGAAACCGCCTTCGCCCTGAACCGGCTCGATGATGATCGCGGCGATGTCTTTCGGCTCGGCGTCGTTCTTGAAGATGCGTTCGATGGAAGCGATCGAATCGTCGATGCTCACACCGTGCAGCTCATTCGGGTACAGCGCGCGGAAGATGCCGCCTGGCATCAGGCCCATGCCGGCCGAGTAAGGCACGACTTTACCGGTCAGGCCCAGGGTCATCATGGTGCGACCGTGGTAAGCGCCGGTGAACGCGATCACGCCGGCACGGCCAGTAGCGGCACGGGCGATCTTGATCGAGTTTTCCACGGCTTCGGAGCCGGTGGTCACCAGCAGGGTTTTCTTGTCGAAATCACCTGGGACCTTGGCGTTGATTTTTTCGCACACTTCCACGTACGGCTCGTAGGCCAGAACCTGGAAACAAGTGTGGGTCAGCTTGTTCAGCTGCTCGGTCACGGCGGCGATGACTTTCGGGTGCAGGTGGCCGGTGTTCAGCACAGCGATACCGCCGGCGAAATCGATGAATTCACGACCTTCAACGTCGGTTACGGTCGCGTTCTTCGCGGAATCGGCGAAGATCGGGTGAATCTGGCCAACACCACGTGGAACAGCAGCGGTACGGCGGGCCATCAAAGAAGCGTTAGTCTTGCTCATACATTCCTCATTCACCGCTCATCGGGCGGCGTGGTTCAAGGATAAAGCGACGGGGAGCAACGGCGGCAGCATGCGATGATCGACTGCCACGGCGTTCCCGGTCACCGAGAAAATTTCGGTTTTACGCACGCAAAGGGACAGCGCTCTCGTGCCCTTTGCGTTTCAAGCAATGCCTTCCCGGCTTATACCTTCGAGCTTAGATGCCCAGGCAGAGGTATTTGATTTCCAGGTAATCTTCGATGCCGTACTTGGAGCCTTCACGGCCAAGGCCCGAGGCCTTGATGCCGCCGAACGGCGCGACTTCGTTGGAGATCAACCCGGTGTTGACGCCGACCATGCCGTATTCCAGGGCTTCAGCCACACGGAACACACGACCCAGGTCGCGAGCATAGAAGTACGAGGCCAGACCGAACTCGGTGTCGTTGGACATCGCGATCACATCGGCTTCGTCTTTGAAGCGGAACAGTGGAGCCAATGGACCGAAGGTTTCTTCCTTGGCCACGGCAGCGTTATTCGGAACGTTGGTCAGAATGGTCGGCTCGAAGAAGTTACCTTCCATCGACTTGCCGCCGGACAGCACGGTGGCGCCTTTGGCAACGGCGTCGGCAATGTGCTCTTGCACCTTGGCCACGGCTTTTTCGTCGATCAGCGGGCCAGTGGTGGTGCCTGCTTCCAGACCGTTACCGATCTTGAGCTTGGCCACAGCCACTTTCAGCTTCTCGGCGAACGCGTCGTAGACCGAATCCTGAATGTACAGGCGGTTGGCGCAGACGCAGGTCTGACCGTTGTTGCGATACTTGGAAATGATCGCGCCTTCGACGGCCTTATCCAGGTCCGCGTCGTCGAACACGATGAACGGAGCGTTGCCGCCCAGTTCCAGGGACACTTTCTTGATGTCCTTGGCGCATTCCGACATCAGTTGACGACCGATTTCGGTCGAACCGGTGAAGGACAGCTTGCGCACGATCGGGTTGCTGGTCAGCTCGCTGCCGATGTCGCCAGCGCTACCGGAAACAACGCTGAACACGCCAGCCGGGATGCCGGCACGCTGGGCCAGTTCGGCCAGGGCGAAGGCGGAGAACGGAGTTTGCGAAGCAGGCTTGAGCACCATGGTGCAACCGGCGGCCAGGGCCGGGCCGGCTTTACGGGTGATCATTGCAGCCGGGAAGTTCCACGGGGTGATGGCAGCGGTCACGCCGATTGGCTGCTTGATCACGATCAGGCGCTTGTCTGGCTGGTGGCCCGGAATCACGTCACCGTAGATGCGCTTGGCCTCTTCGGCGAACCACTCGATGAAGGAAGCGGCGTAAACGATTTCACCCTTGGCTTCGGCCAATGGCTTGCCTTGCTCCAGGGTCATCAGGCGAGCCAGGTCGTCCTGGTTCTCGATGATCAGCTCGAACCAGCGACGCAGCTTGTTTGCACGTTCTTTGGCGGTCAGCGCACGCCAGGCCGGCAGCGCTTTGTCAGCAGCTTCGATCGCACGGCGGGTTTCGGCAGCACCCATTTTCGGCACGGTGCCCAGAATTTCGCCCGTTGCCGGGTTGTTGACCTTGATCGTCTGACCATTGTCCGCATCAACCCACGCGCCATCGATGAAGGCTTGCTGGCGGAACAACTGGGTGTCTTTAAGCTGCATGTCGGCTTTCCTTAACAGCACCGCGCACGCGCGGAGCAAATTATGATTGTTGAAAGGCGCCTCGATAGGCTGCCGTCAGGGAAATCATTCACCGGGCTGAAGCACATAAATAGCGCACTGATTCAAATCGCGCGGTTCAGCACCCAGAGATGAGCGTTTGAAATCTCAAACGAATCCTAGGATCAAAGGGGGTAAAGGACAATAGCCTGTTCGAAAAAAAGAACGAAAACGACGCTTTTGCCTATTTTTTCTGATCAACGTAGCAAACGCGCGTTACAGCTTTAAAAAAACGCAGGCGATTCAGCAGCATGGACGCCCGCAGCGCATATGAGTATCATGGCGCCCGCTGCACCAGTAGCTCAGCTGGATAGAGTACTGCCCTCCGAAGGCAGGGGTCGTGGGTTCGAATCCCGCCTGGTGCACCATACGTTGTAGCGAGAAAGCCTCAGGCCTTATGGGTCTGGGGCTTTTTTGTGGGTGATTGAAAGCTTGGCGCCTAAGGATCAATGCTGTTTTTTTCAAACAGCCGGCCAATGTCTCTCGCACTATGCAGCACACGTTCGACCTTGATCTCGTCGTCCATCAAACAGTAGAAAATCAGATATCGGCCATGGGCAAGCATTCGCAATCCCTTGGCGCAATCGTCTCTTGAAACACCCAGGTTCGGTTGATCGATCAATCGTGTGCACTGCATGCGTAGCTCGCGCACAAACGTCCGGGCCCGTTCAGGGTTATCTCGGGCGATAAAACGAGCGACTTGCAGCAGATCGTCCCGTGCCAATGCAGAGAAAAGCAATTGCCTCATGGACGGTTTTGCTCGGCAGCTACCTCATCAATCAGCGCATCAAGCTCGGCAAACAGGGTATCGGCAGCAATGGCCGGACGCGGATCGTTGCGGCTGGCCGCAATGGCTTCACGAAGTTCGGCAGCCTGTAGCCGATCCAGCAGTTGTTGATAGGCCGCGTGCGGTAAAAGATAGGCGGCAGGGCGATTGTGGTTGAGCACGGCAACAGGCTCGGAGCCAGCTTGTTCGATTACAGTGCTCGGGCTGCGCTTGAGCTCGGTGATACTGACCGAACGGCTGGCAAGTAGTTGCTCCATGACGGCTCCAAAGGTACGAAAAAAAGTACCTTATAGTGTTCCATTCCCTGCATGAGGGTCAACGAATCTCCGACCGGTGCTGCCCTGGCCCACAAAAAAACCGCCGAAGCGGTTTTTTTCATTCTGTCGTCCAGTCGAACTCGTCGTACTCATCATCGTCCTCGTCGTCCTCGAAAAACTCCTCTTCAAGGTCGTCGTCTTCAACAATGTCCTCTTCCGGCTGGTTCAGCAGAAAATCCTTGCGACTCTCGGTAATCGCTCGCCGCAGTTCCTCACCCTTTTGCGGGCAGTTGAGCATTTGGGCGATGCGGTCGATTTTTTTTGCCACGGCATCCTCCAACGCATCGGCTATAGCCTGATAGTGCGCGCTTTCGGGGGTGGATGCCAAATCCCAGGAATGCCGCGCACTTCAGTTTTCTGCAAATCTGCTGAGGCGATCAGCCTTAGCGGTGATAGCGCCGCACCACGCTGCTGTTTCTCAGGACGTGGCCTTTGATTTTTTCCAGCAGCTGCGCACGGGTCAGGCCGGCGGGCAAGGCTTCCGGGGCCAGGTCCAGGGCGTAGATCTGGATGATGTAGTGGTGCGCGCTGTCGCCAACGGGCGGGCAAGGGCCAATGTAGCCGGTGGTTGCCTTGCTATTGGTACCGCTGACGCCCTCGAGGCCTGGTTTGGTCCCGGCACCGGCCGGGATCTGGTGGGTAGCGGCCTTGATGCCGTAATGCACCCAGTTATCGACGCCCTGGCCTTTCTGGCCGTCAGGGTCGTGCATGACGATGGCGTAGCTTTGGGTGGCTGCCGGGCCGGCGTTCCAGTTCAATGCCGGGGAAATGTTATGTCCGCCACAGCCCGCGGAATCGCCGGCGGCGGCGGACGTGAACAGACGGTCATCGGAGACACCCGGAATGTTCAGGGTGAAACGTTCCTGGGCCTGCGCCGGGAACTGCACGCAAAGGGCGACTGCCAAGGCCGCGAGCCAAGTGTTGATTGAGGTCAATCGGGTCATACCGGAGCACCTTGTGCGTGTTGGGCCGTCGTCGGCGTGCAAACTATAGCCGGACCGTTCACGCCGTGGCAGGGGGGAATTGGCTGAACCTCGCGATAAGCGCCAGACTCATAAGTGAAACGTCTGTCTGGAGAGCAATCATGACTCTGCATCGCGTTGCGCGTGTCGCCAATGTGCCCGAAGACCGGGGTCTGGAAGTGCAGGTCCAGGACAGCAAGATTCTGCTGTTGCGGGCCGGTGAACAACTGCGCGCTTATCAGGCCGAATGCCCGCATGCCGGCGCCCCGCTGGCCGACGGTGCGGTATGCAATGGGCGCCTGACCTGCCCGTGGCACAAGGCGCAGTTTCGGATCGAGGATGGCGGGCTGTGTGAACCACCAGCCCTGGATAGTCTCAAGCGCTATCCCCTCGAAGTCCGTGACGGCGACATCTGGGTCGGCGACCAGCCGTTGCCGGACGCCCACACGCCACCGGCCGACGATCCACGAACCTTCATCATTGTCGGCGCTGGCGCGGCAGGCACGGCGGCGGCAGCGTGTTTGCGCGAGAAAGGTTTCGGCGGCCGGTTACTGTTGATCGACCGCGAAGCCGAAGCTGGATACGACCGTACCGCGCTGAGCAAATACGTGATCGCCGGGGAGATGCCGCTGGACGAAGTCCCGCCGCTGCGCGACGAGGATTTTTACCGCGAGCAGCGGATCGAGCGCCTGCGAGGCGAAGTGGCAAGCCTGGATGCGCCAAACAGGACGCTGCGGCTGACTGACGGCCAAACACTGACATACGACGCCGCGCTGTTGGCCACCGGCGGCGTGCCCAACCCGCTGACGCTGCCGGGCGCCGACCTGCCGCAAGTGTTCGTCTTACGCTCCAAAGCCCATGCGCAACAGATTCTGGACAGCGCCAGCGCCGGCCAGCGAGTCGTGATCATCGGCGACAGTTTCATTGCCATGGAGTCCGCCTCGTCCCTGCGCCAGCTTGGCCTGAATGTGACAGTGCTGGCCCGCCACGAAGTGCCGTTTGCCAAGCAGTTCGGTGACACGGTCGGCAAGGCCATTCGCGCGCGGCATGAAGCCAATGGCGTCGTGTTTCACACCCAGGGCAATGCGGTACAGATCGAAGGAACGGACAAGGTCGAAGCCGTGCGCCTGGACAACGGCCAACGTTTGCCGGCCGATCTGGTGCTGGTCGGCATTGGCGTCACGCCAGCCACTGCCGCCTTCACCGGGCTGGCGAAAGAGCAGGATCACTCGCTGCGTGTCGACGGCGCAATGCGCGTGGCCGACGGCCTCTGGGCGGCTGGCGATATCGCCACGTTCCCGCTGAACAACCAATACCTGCGCATCGAACACTGGCGACTGGCCCAGCAGCAAGCGCGGATCGCCGCGGCGAATATGCTGGGTGGTGACGAGCATTACCTCGACGTGCCATTTTTCTGGACCTGGCATTTCGGTAAAACCTACGACTACCTCGGTCACGCCGAGAACTGGGACGAAGTCGAGTTCAAGGGCGACCCTTGCGATCCGCCCTTCATTGGCCTGTTTGGAAAAAACGGCGTGGTGTCGGCGGCGGTCGCCTGCGAGATGGACCGGGCCATGGCGATGCTCGCCGAGCGGATGAAACAGCCGTTGCCATGGGAAGAGGCATGGCGACTGATCCGTGATGTTCCCTAGGGGGCGTTCTCAATTAGTTTCCCTACCGCGCCGGGTCTGCTGTTGTGCAGGGCAAGGCGCGAGAAGCGCAGTTTGGTCATTCCAAATCAGCTTCGAGCAACACAGCCCTGCACAACAGCAGGCCCGGCCCTTCGGGTTGTGCCTTAAAGCTGGCCATGCTGCGTTGCAGGCCTTGGAAAGGGAACAACCATTCCCAGCGGCCTACGCCTTGCCTGGCCAGCTTTAAGGCGACAACGCGGTGGGGAAACTAATTGAGAACGCCCCCTAGATGCCGGACAGCAAAACGCCCGGCGTCTGCACGATGCAAAGGCCGGGCGTTGCCGGGTACACGACCGCCGTTATTCGGTGGCATTAGCCCCCGCGAACTTGCTCATCACAAAACCGGCAAACTCCTCGACGGTCATTTTCTGGCCGTTGAAGTCCACCTGATCGTTGGCGTAATGCAAGTTGGTGACGATGTTGTTGCCGTCCAGTTTTGCCAGTTGGCTGCCGACCGCCATGCTGCTGAACATGTCTGCGGTGGCCGTGGCCTGGTCGGCAATCAGCTTGGCATCGGTCTGACCGTCGATTTGCGATTGCACGGTAAGCACATCGACCAGCATGGGCTTGGACACTTGCAGTTTGAAGTCCAGCAGCGCAATCAGCTGCCTGACCAACTGATCGGTCGGCAGATCGATGGCTTGCGGCTTGGTCAGGTCGAGCACCATATTGGCGCGGCTCTCACCGTTGGCGGTGTTGAACGACAGGTTTTCCAGGGCCACTTGCGGACCGGCCGCCAGCAGTTTTTCCAGGCTGGACTTGAGCAGTGCTTCTTCGGCTTCGGTCAGTTTCAGCTCCGGTGCCGGCAGCCCGGCCGCCGTCGCTTCCGCTGCCGCCCTTTCATACGGCTGCAGTTTGCTCTGGTAAACCTGCATTAACGACAGGGTGGCCGGAATGTCGAGGTTCTTCAGGCTCATGGCCAGCGCACCGGAACCGATGGTCTTGCCGTTCAGGGACACTTCGCCGACCTTGTAATCGGCACGCCCGGAGGCGTTGCTGCCCGATTCTCCGGTCAGGTTTTTCATCTCGAATTTCTTGAAGTCCAGCACCGACTGCTTGGCGCCAAAGGTCGATTTGCCGCTGGCCAGTTCAAGGACGTTTTCGCCGGTGTAGAAACCGTAGGTACTTTTTGTCAGGTTGCTGGCCAGGGTCAGGCCGTTCAATTCAACCTGCACCGGTGCCTGGTCTTCGGACACGGTGGTCACTTTCAGGCTGTCCATGTAACCGTTGGCCTTGACCTTCTGCGCCTGGGCGCTGGCATCGACGTCCATGCTCAAGCCGGAGAACTTCATGCTCGACTTGTCATCCAGGGCCATTTCCAGCGGCTGCAACTCGAAGGTGCCATTGGTAGCGTTGTCATAGCCGATGTTGACCACGCCGGTCAGCGGGGATTTGTCCTTGGCGGCGGCAAACCACTTCTCGGTGGACGGGGTCTTTTCCAGTTCGTAGTGACTGGTCGCCAAGACAGGCAACCACTTCAGCGACATCAGCCGCGAGAACGGCAACGGGCCGTGTTCGATATGATCGACAAACAGCAACTCGACCGGCGCTTCGCCGAACATTTCGCCTTCGCCCTTGAGGCGGTAGTGCGCGGTGCTGCTGAATACATGACGTTCCAGCGATACCAGTTCCAGCGACGCTGTGCCGTTGGAACCGACCATGGCCGCCTGCAATTCCTTGTTGGCATTGGCAATCGAGGTGTTCAACACACCTTCGAGCCTGGTGCCGGTGAACCAGGCTCCGCCTGCGCTGATGGCACCGATTGCGACAACGATTCCCAGTAGCACGCCTGCTGATTTATTCATGTATGACCCGTTCAATGTCCGTTGTTGAAAGTGAGGTCGTCTTCCMTGAACCCATGACGGATTGCAGCTCGACTGTGCTGAAAGTGGAATGCAGGTTAGCACCGGGCGCGACGAACGGCCCAATGATTAAAGGTGAAAGAGTGTCTTGGGGTAGTTCGCACGGTTCAAGATTTTCGGCGGTCATACTATTGCGTTCGCTGGCAAGCCAGCTCCTACAGGGATCACCTTGTACCGTAGGAGCTGGCTTGCCAGCGAAGGCGTCAGTCTTGCCACCACTAAATCAGGAATACTGGACCTCGATCTCATCAAGCTGATGATCGAAGCTTTTGAGCCGCGCAGTCCAGGTGTACACCAGCACTTCGAAGTCGCGGTTGATCACCGCCCCGCCCGTCACTTCCGCACGCGGGTCGCAGACGTCCAGTTGATAACGTTCGCGGGCCATGGCCGTGGCGACATCGGCCAGCTCCCGAGCATTGCTGAGCCAGTGCCGACCGTCGTCAGCCACCTGCCGGTCCAGCGCCAGGCATTGTTTTTTAAGGCTCTCGAGGCTTTTTTCCAGTGGCGTGCCGGTCAATTCGCCCATGACTTCCTGAAACGTGCGCCCCGGTTGCCAGTAACTGCCCCAGAAATAACGGTCGAACACCGTTTCGACACGACGCAATGCCACCTTGGTGTCCCAGATCAGGACCAGGGTCTTGCCTTGTTCGAGTTGTCTTTTCTTGATGCGTTGATTCTGGACCGAGGCCCAGGCCACCACCGCAATGGACATCACGGCAATCAGCGCGACGGCACTGTCGAGGAACGCCAGAGCCTTGTCGATCTGGTGGGCCAGCATGATGCCGTAGAAATAGGTGGCCGACAGCAGCACTAATGCCACGATGGCGCACCAGAAGCCGAGAGCATAAGGGTTTTTCATTCTTGGTTTCCCCCTGACCTGCGCGTGCCTTGTGCGAAGAAAGGGCGCTTTGCACGGGCGCCCGTCCAACACTTCAAAGCATAGCAACGGCCTCAGGGTTTGCCGGAGTTCGACGCTTGCGTTCGTCCGCTTTCCCAACCGCCGCCCAAGGCGAGGAACAAATCGATCTGGCTGGCGGCAACCTGGGTGTTGGCAGCAGCCAATTGCGCCGTAACGTCGATGTAGGTGCGGGTGGCTTGCAGGTCGGCCAGGAACGAGGCGCGTCCGGCCTGGAAGAAGCGGTGGGTCTGGTCGGCCGCCAGTTTCGCCGATTGCTCGGCGTCCGCCAAGGCATCGCGACGTTGCAATAACGCGGTGTATTGGGCGAGGCCGGTCTGGGTTTCACGAATGGCGTTGAGCACCACCCCATCGAAATGCGCCAGCGTCGCCTGGGTCACCGCCTCGGCCTCGCGGATGCGCGCCCGGGCGCCGTTGGTCGGCACCTTCCAGGTCAGCGACGGGCCGAAGCCCCAGCGGTTGGTAGACGGGTCGCCGAGATCGTCCAGGATACCGACGGTACCGATGGTCGCGCCGATGCTGATATTCGGGTACAGCTCACCCGTGGCGACGCCAATACCGGCCGTCGCGGCCGCCAGCCGCCGCTCAGCCTGCCGCACATCCGGGCGACGCTTGAGCAACGCGGCGCCGTCGCCCACCGGAATCAATTGCGCGATTTTTGGCAGTTCGTCGCAGGTGGCGGTGCCGGCCGGCAGTTGTTCCACGGGTTTGGCCAGCAACATCGACAAGCGATACAGCCCGGCCTGACGTGAGGCCTCATAACGCGGCATGTCGGCGCGCAGGGATTTGAATTGGGTTTGCGAGCGGGTGACCTGGGTTTCATCGCCACGTCCGGCATCGCGCAGGCGCTGGATCAGCGTGGTGCTCTGGGCTTGCAGATCGAGGGAATGCTGGGCGATTTCCCGCTCTTCATTGGCCGCACACACTTGTGTGTAGGCGCGAACTACATCGGCCACCACGGTGATGCGTGCAGTATCGGCGGCGGCCTGCGTCGCATCGGCATTGGCCTTGGCCGCTTCGATGCCACGTTGCAAAGTGCCGAACAAGTCGAACTGGTACGACGCGCTGATGCCGATATCGCCGATGTTGGCCACCGGTACTTTTTCCGGTATCAGGAAGGCCTGGCCGGACTCCTGCAAGCGCTGGGCACCCATCTGCACGCCGCCGCTCCAGCCGCCCGCCGCTTGCGCCTCATCGACCTGAGCGCGAGACCGCGACAAGCTGGCCGCCGCCACGCGCAAATCAGTGTTGGAGGCCATGGCCTGCTGCACCAACTGGTCGAGTCGCGGGTCCTGATACAAACGCCACCAATCGGCCGGCACCGGCGCGGACACCACCGTTTTGCCGTCGACCGCCAGATCGCCCTGGAAGTCTGGACGATGGACGGCCGCCTCTTCGGGCAAATGATAATCCGGCCCGACCATCTGACACGCCGACAGCAGCAAGCCTAATCCGGCGACTGCCAAACCCGAGGCCTTGCTCATTGCGCCGGCTCCCGTTTCTGATCGTCGATGATCGATACCGTGGCGGTGCGCCCGGCGATCATGCGGAAATCTTCCGGCACGTCATCGAAGGCAATCCGCACCGGAATCCGCTGGGCCAGCCGCACCCAGCTGAAGGCCGGGTTGACGTTGGGCAGCAGGTTGTTGCCGCTGGTGCGGTCGCGATCCTCGATACCGGCGACGATGCTCTCCACATGCCCGCGCAGGCGCGCATTGTCGCCGATCACCCGGATGTCGACGCTTTGGCCGATGTGGATGCCGTTCAGTTTGGTTTCTTCGAAATAGCCATCGATGTGGAACGAGTTGCTGTCGACCACCGACAACACCGGACGCCCGGCGCTGACGAACTCCTGGGCCCGTGGCGCGCGGTCGTTGACGTAGCCGTCCACCGGGCTGCGGATCACCGAGCGGTCGAGGTTGAGCTGCGCGCTGTCCACCGCCACCTGGGCTTCCATCAACGCCACCTGGGCGCGGGCCACTTTTGACTGGCTTTCTTCCAGTTGCTCACCCGGCACCAGGTTGCCAAGACCCTTGTTCCGCTTGGCCTCGCGCTGGGCCTGGGCCAGGGTTTCCTCGCGGTCGGCGACTGCCGCTTTCGCCTGGCGCAGGGCCAGCTTGAAGCGGTCAGGATCGATGCTGAACAGCACCTGGCCGCGCTTGACCAACTGGTTGTCGCGCACCTCCACTTGCTGGATCAGCCCGGACACGTCCGGCGCGATTTGCACGATGTCGGCACGGATGTGCCCGTCGCGGGTCCAGGGCGCGAACATGTAATACATCACCATGCGCCAGACCACGACAACGGCGAAGCTCACGATCAGCAGGGTCAACACCACGCGACCCAGGGTTAGAAACGGTTTTTTCATGTCATCAGGTATCGACTGAGTGAGTCCACGGCGCCAAGCAGCAAGGCGTAGAGGGCCACGTTGAACAATGCCCGGTGCCAGACCAGACGGTAAAAGTGCAGGCGCGTCAGCACCCCGTGCACCAACAGGTACAACGCATACGTAATGCCCATCAGCACCAGCAGCGTGGGCAGGAACACCCCGCTCATATCCAGGTCACCGATCATAAAGGTGCTCCATCAATGCCATGGGGAAGCGGTTCTTCGGGCTCGGCGGCACCAACGAATTCGACGCCGGGCAACAATGCCAGGCGCAGGCCGCTCAGGGCGTGCAGCAAATGCCGACGGGTTTCATCATCGCCGGCACCGCTGAGGGCACGACGCGTGCGGTCGAGGGTCATCAGCAACGGGCTCGGTGCCTGCAAGCGCTCACCGGCCTTGAGACAGGCCTTGAAGTACTCGCCAACCTCGGCCACCACCTGGCGCAGCAGCACCTGCGGCACACCGAGGACCCGCGGCGTATAAGCGAGCAGGTCCAACAGATTCAGCGCCACCCGCACTTCCCGCAGCGCCACGCCGGAGTCCTGGCCGGTCATGGCCAGGCGCGGCAGATGCTGCATCAGCCGATCGAGCATCCGTATGCCCAGAAGCCGATGCTCGGACAACGTCGCCGGCTCGGAGAGGCTGACGATGTCGCGCCAGCTGAAACGGGTCAGGCGCTTGGCCGCCAGTTCGGCACCGAACGGCCGGGCGATCAGGGTCCAGATGAATGCGAACAGCAAACCCATGGGGCCGGCCAGATTGGAGTTGGCGAAACTGAGGAAGTCCGCGTCGTAAGCGCCCTGAATGCTGATGAAGGACGAGGTGTTGACCAGGGTCAGCAGCATGCCCAGGTAAAACTGCGGCTTGACCGTCAGGGTGCCGACGCAAATGAAAGGCACGGCAAACGCCAGCACCAGCATCGGAAAGTCATGCAGGTTGGGCAGCACCAGAAACAGATAAAGGCTGGCGAACACCACCGACATCGCCGTCCAGAAAAAGAACCGGTAAATCTGCGGCGCCGGGTCGTCCATCGAGGCAAAGAAGCTGCACGCCACCGCCGCCAGGATCACGGCGCTGCCGCCATCGGTCCAGCCGAGCAGAATCCACAACACCGAAGCGACGATTATCGCGGTGACGGTGGAAGCAGCGGAATAGAACATCAGGCCGCGATCCAGAAAAGGGGATAGCCGTCCCAGCCGCCAGTGCCGATACACCGCGCGCCAGCTGTCCTGGCTTTCGCACTGAATGGCGTATTGCAGGCTGCGGCAGTCTTGCCACAAATCGATCCACTCGCCGAGACGGTAAATGGCGTTGGAGAACAGCAGTTGCTTGCGGTCATCCAGCGCTTCGGGAGCCGGTTGCAGGGCCTCAAGTTGATACTTCAGGGCTTGCCAGCGGACGAGATCGGCATCCTTGTGTTCGAGCCATTCGGTGGTGGCCGTCAGCAATGGCGCGAACTTGTCCACAAGCTCGGGGGTGCGCCGTTCCAGGGCGTAAAGCGCGTCGTCGAGGGCATCGATCACTGGCAACAGGTGAATCATCCGTCCGCGCAATTCCTTGGTATTGCGCACTGTCTGCGGACGCGAGCCTTCGTGGGGCAACTGACCGATCATCAACTCCAGGGAGTTGAACGTGGCGACCATCGATGCCCGCAACGCGCTGACTTCTTCAGGCTGCACGTTGCGGCTGAGGAAGCGCAGGCTGTAGGTCGAGGCATCGGCAAACCATTTGCTCACCGAATCATTGAACACCGGCGCCAGGCGCCGGGGCCAGAACATCGCACCGACCACCGCCGCCACAGCGATGCCGAGAAAGATTTCTTCGGTCCGCGCTTCGGCCACGTCCCACACCCCCAGCGGGTTATTCACCACCGGCAGGGCGATCAACGGCAAGGTGTAACCGGCAAGCATCAACGCGTAGTTGTTGGCCGTGCGCAAATGCAGGGACAGAAACAACAGCGTCCCGGTCCACAGTGCAATCACCACCACCAGCACGTAAGGGCTCTGCACAAACATCGGCACGAACAGAACCGCCGCCGCAGCGCCGATAAAGGTGCCAACCGCCCGGTACAACGCCTTGGAACTGGTAGGGCCGAGAAACGGACTGGAAACGATGTACACCGTGGCCATCGCCCAGTACGGACGCGGCATTTGCATGAGCAGGGCGATGTACAGCGCGATCATCGATGCGGCGAAAGTGCGGACTCCGTAGAACCAGTCCCGCGCCGGGGGCATGCCAGAGAAAAATCCGTTCAAGAGTTGGCCACCGATGGCGGCGTGGCCGCTTCAAAAGCTCTCAGTACCCGCAGCGTAGCTTCCAGATCACTCGGGGCAATGCCTTCGAGTACTTCGTGGCGCAAGCGCACCAGTTCCACTTCGACCGCCTGCACCAGCTCCCGACCGGTTTCGGTCAGGCTCAGGCATTTGGCGCGGCGATCCTGTGCATCTTCGGTGCGGCAAACGTAGCCGCCATGACACAACTGATCGAGCAAGCGTACCAGCGACGGGCTCTCCATCCCTGCTGCCTGGGCCACCGTCACCTGGCGCACACCCTCGCCCAGACGCCCGATCATCAACAGCGGGACGGCGCAGGCTTCGGAGATTCCATAGTTGGCCAGCGTGGTCTGGCAGATTTTGCGCCAATGCCTGGCGGCCACCACCATGGCGCTGCTGATGTTCATCTGGAGAACGTCGAGGTTATTCGGCACGAGGGAAAATACACACTGTTAGTTTGCTAACTATCAATATTGCCTTGGAGGGGTTTATCCGTCAAGTTTTGAAACAAATACGTAACAGCGACCCGCCGAGAGCCATCAACGTTTCCTGGCACGCTCATACACTTCACTGCGTTCGCGCTTTCCTACTGCAACGACAGAAACGACGACGCGCTCATCTATCACCTCGTAGACGAGTCGATACCCCGATGACTTCAACTTGATTTTGTAGCAGTCGGGCATGCCATGGAGTGAGTCGGAAGGGATTCGAGGCATTTCGAGCCGCTCTGCCAACTTCTTTTTGAATTGTTCACGCAGCGTGTGCCCCAGCTTGTCCCATTCCTTGCGTGCAGATGGCAGAAATTCGAGCTTATAAGTCATCCAGCGTTACCGGGATCGGCGTTTCATGACGACGAGAACGCACGATTTCCGCCAACTCCAGATCATCCAGGCGTTCCATCATGGCTTCGAACACATCGGCAGGAACCATGTAACCCATGACGCGATTGTGATTGAGCACTGCGACGGGCCCTCCATGGGCGCCATTCAAAACGGCAGAGGGGTTTTTCTTTAGTTCAGACACGCTGACAGCCATATCAGCCAAAACGCTTTGCATAATTAAGACCTCAAATAAGGTCTTAATTCTGGTCAGTTATTGTAATCAGAGCAACCTCGGTTGAGCACCGTCTATCAGTTTTTTACGCCCCACGCCCCTTCCTCAACAGCACATCCAGCTGATCAACTACTTCGGCCCAATCCGCGTCATCGAGTATCTCCTCACGCAGAAGATCCGCCTGACTCGAGCTCCAGAAAAATGCATCCGCAAGGTGCAGTTCCGGTTTGAGCGGTGAATGGGTGGCGATGAATTTATCGATGCTTTCGGCGTCGTCCGGCAGGCCGAGTTGTTTGAACAGGGATGGGAGGTTGTGGGTTGGGTTTTCCATGACGAACTCCTGATGACTAATTTAGGGACCGCTGCGCGGTCATCGTCGGAACGCCGCCCGGAGCAAGCTCGCTCCCACAGGAAAATTCGATCTCCCTGTGGGAGCGAGCCTGCTCGCGATGACGGCAGCGAAGACACTGCAGACCTAATGACTCAACTCCCGCACTTCGGCATGCGGCACCATTTTCAGAAACTCTGGCATGTCCATACGCACCAGGTTGACGTGATTACCGGCCTCCAGGTAGATGTCTTTCTGCCGGGTCAGCAGCGGATCGATCACCACCTCCAACCCATAGGACTCACCCAGCGCCGGTACGGCACCGCGTTCGCAATCATCGAACAGGTGCGCCAGGTTGCTTTCGCGGGAAACCTGCCACTCACCGCTGCTGCGGACTTTGCTCAGGTCCAGATGACGGCTGGCGGGCAGCACGGCCATCAGGTAATGCCCATGGTGATCGTCGAGGATCACTGATTTGGCCACCCGTTCGGCAGGAATACCTGCGACCCGTGCCGTTTCGAGGCTGCTGGCCGAGTGTGGGTGGCTGACGATGTCATATTCGCATTGAGCCTTTTCCAGGCTTCGCTGCACGGTTCTTGCCATACGCATGATGCACCTCGGTGTCCGCCATGACCGCCGGCGGACGATGGTTAAAGTTTTGCTTGCGTAGTAAAAGTCTAGGCCCGTCCGCGCGATCCGGCGGGAAATCCGCCCATCGGATGTCGACGGCAGTTGAGCAAAATTCATACCGGCCAAGGCTCAACTAAACTGTATGCAGAGCCACTCCACGACTCTCCCGGAGGGTCAAGTGAACACGCGTTGCTGTGCAGTTGCGTTGCTGTTGGCATTGAGCGGATCGGCCTGCGCCACCGACACGGTTGTGTTGCTGGTGCCCAACCCCATCGGGATCTGGCTGATCACCTTCGGCCTTGCGTTCCTGATCGCCGAGGCTGCCTTGCCCAATTACGGCGTGATCGGCCTGGGCGGCATCGTGATGTTCGTGATCGGCGCGGTGATCCTGTCCAATACCGAAGTGCCCGTGCCGTTGATGATTGGCCTGGGACTGATCAGCGCGCTGTTGCTGATCTACCTGGTGTTTCACGCCCTGAAGACCCGACCGCGCCACACCGTCAGCGGTGATGCCGGGCTGGTCGGCAGCGAAACGCCGGTCACGTCAGTGCAGCTCGGCAACGCCTATGGCGGCTGGGTTCATCTGCAAGGAGAACGATGGCAAGTGCTCAGCGCGACGCCACTGCAACCCGGACAACGGGTACGGGTGGTGGGGCGCAAGGGTTTGCTGCTGCAAGTGGCCGCGGCTGACGCGGCGTCGGGCGGAGAATAGTCATGGGTTTGCAATTGGGTCTTGTCGCGCTACTGCTATTGCTCATCGCACTGGCGGGGGCGACGTTTCGCATCCTGCGCGAGTACGAGCGCGGCGTAGTGTTCCAGCTCGGGCGCTTCTGGCAGGTCAAGGGACCCGGCCTGATCCTGCTGATTCCGGTGGTCCAGCAAATGGTCAGGGTCGATTTGCGCACCGTGGTGCTGGACGTTCCGCCGCAAGACGTGATCACCCGCGACAACGTGTCGGTCAAGGTCAACGCGGTGCTGTATTTCCGTGTGCTCGATCCGCAAAAGGCCATCATCCAGGTCGAAGACTTTCTAATGGCCACCAGCCAATTGGCGCAAACCACGTTGCGGGCGGTGCTGGGTAAACACGAACTGGACGAACTGCTGGCCGAACGCGAACGGTTGAACCTGGACATCCAGCAAGTGCTCGACGCCCAGACCGACGCCTGGGGCATCAAGGTTGCCAACGTCGAGATCAAACATGTGGACCTCAACGAATCGATGATCCGCGCCATTGCCAAGCAGGCCGAGGCCGAACGGGAACGGCGAGCCAAGGTGATCCACGCCGAAGGCGAATTGCAGGCCTCGGAAAAACTCATGCAGGCCGCCGAAATGCTTGGCCGCCAACCGGGGGCCATGCAGCTGCGCTACATGCAGACCCTGAGTTCGATTGCCGGCGACAAGAGTTCGACCATCGTCTTTCCGCTGCCAATCGAGTTGCTCAAGGGCATGGCGGACTTGTCGTCGAAACCTTGAAGGTTGCGATGACGCCACTCATTGTCCGGTATTGCCGGACAGGTACAACCTCGCGGCAACACCACCAGCCTTCATCTGACGAGCGATCTGCCATTGCGCCGGCAACGGTGCGAACTCGTCAGGTACGTCGGCGGTACTGATCAGCCAGGTTCGTCCCGTGCCCTTTGGCAGGTCGCTCAAGTGGTCCAGATACACGTCTGGCATCGTCAAGGTACCGAAACCATAGTCGTTCGGCCGGCTTGAAGTGCCATCGGCCCGTGGCGGGGTGTAGAGCAGGGGCTGGGTACTGGTGCGGTTGTAGTAGACGTAACTCAAGTACCAGAGCATGTCACTGGTAACGATCCGGTCCCCCGGCTGAAAATGCAGATTGACGTCTTCCACCAGGACGCTGACCTGATCATGGACGTCCACCGTCGCGTTGTTTTTCAGGCCCACCAGTTCAACACCGACAAACAGGACCAGCACCGTCAGGGCCAGCACCCGGGAACCGGAGTACAAGCGGTCGATTGCCAATGCTGCCAACAGCGGCAGGCCAAGGGCATACGCGGTGAGGTAGCGCTCGATGAATATCGGCGAAAAAAACGACACCGCAAACACCAGCAGCATCGGGACAAAGGTGTAGATCGCGAGCAACGCGCTGCCACGGAACACACTGCGATCACGTGCCAGCGCCACCCACGCCAACACCGGCAAGGTCACCGGCAAGGCAATAAACACCAGGGGAGGCAGGGTTTCTCCGTCGTCCTGGGTCAGCAACGACCAGACCATCGACGGTAAGGAATCCAGGCTGACGGGCAGTTCCCAGCCAACATCGCCATTGGCCTTCAGTTGGTCCAGGTGCCGTAGCAGGTCGACAAACCCCGGCAGCCACGGCAGATACAGCGCCACGATAGCCACATTGGCCAGCCACCAGTCACCCCGCTGGATGTGCCGCAGACGATGCCCTGGCTGCACGCGGATGATCCCCAGGTACAACCAATGGCAGAGCACGCACAGGGCCGTGAAGTAATGGGTGTAAAACGCCGCGCTCATCAGCACGACATAGATCACCAGATAGCGCCGACGCTGTGGCTTGCGGATCCAGTACACCAGCGCAATGGTTGCCCCCAGCAACCACAGTCCCAGCAGCGAATACATTCGCACTTCCTGGCTGTAGCGCACCGCCGTGGGCAGCAGGGCCAGCAGGAGGCCGGCGAAGATCGCGGCACGGCGGGTGGCGAGCCGATCGACCAGCCACACACCGAGCCCGACCGAGGCAATCCCCGGCAGGACACTGAGGCAGCGGATCGACAATATGCCGTCGCCAAACATCGCGATCCAGCCGTGCAGCAGTATGAAATACAGCGGCGGGTGCACGTCGTAGGCGGCGTGCACCCAGATATCAGGTAATGAGTAACGGGCCAGCAGCAGGCTGGAACCCTCGTCGCCCCAAATCGCGGCAGCGGTCAGATCGTAAAAGCGCACCAGCGCGGCCAATACCAGAATCGGCACCAGCCAATGCTCTCGCGCCCAGCGGATCAACGGTTGCACGCCCCTGGCGAAACCAGGATTGGCGTGCGGTCCCTGAGTGTCGCCCATCGGCGTTTCTCTGCGCGCCTCCATTGCCTCCCCTTGCGACGTTGAGTGAAGAGCCAGATTGTTTGTGCATCACTTTAGCCCTTCAAGCCGAGCAACGTCGATGCTGACCCGATAATGAAGCGATAGCCGGCGGCTGCACCGTCAGCGCTGCGCCGTCTCAACCAACGGATACACCGACTCCCACCCCCCTCCCAACGCCTTGTACAACCCGACGGCCGCCAGCGACACGCCGGTCGAACTCTCGACCCACTGCTCCTGCGTCGCCAGCAACGCCCCTTGCACGGTGAGTACGGTGACGAAATCCACCACGCCCTCAACGTACTGCTGTTGCGCGGTGTCCAGCGCAATGCGGTTCTGGCGCACGGCTTCGGCCAGGCTGTCGCGGCGCAACTGGCTGGCGTTGTAGGCGGTCAATTGGTCATCGATTTCATGCCAGGCGCGCAACACGGTTTGCTGATAGGCGATAGCGGCTTCCTGCTGCTGTGCTTCACGCAACTCGAGCACGCCACGCAAGCGGCCGCCGTCGAACAACGGCAAAGTGAATTGCGGGCCGATGCCGAACGAACGCGAACCCCAGGAGCCGAAATCGCTCAGTTGCATGGCCTGGGAACCGATGTTCCCCGACAGGGTGATTCGCGGATAGAAATCGCCCTTGGCCACGCCAATGCTGGCCGTGGCGGCATACAGCCGTGCTTCGGCCTGGCGAATGTCCGGCCGACGTGCAGCCAGTTGCGAGGGCAAGCCGATGGCGACCTGGCGCGGCGTTTGTGGCACCGGTGCGTCTGTGGATAACTCCGCCGCCAATGCCTGGGGCGGTTCGCCCATCAACAGACTCAAGGCGTTGATCAGTTGCCACTGGCGCTGCTCCAGTGCGGGCAGGCGCGATTCGATGGCCGCCACTTGTGCGGCGGCTTCGGCGACATCCAGGTCCGTCGCGACGCCGTCGGCCAGGCGCAACTGCGAGAGCTTCAGGCTATGGCGGGCAACGTCGAGATTCTGTTCGGTGACGAGCCGGGTGTTCTGCACACCGCGCAGTTGAATGTAGTCCTGGGCGGTTTCGGCCAGCACCGACAGCAGCACACCGCGTCGGTCGTTCTCGGCGACTTCCAGGTTGGCGTCGGCCGCTTCGGTTTCCCGACGCACACGACCCCAGAAATCCAGCTCCCAGGAGGCGGAAAAGCCGGCATCCCACAGGTTGAAGGCGGACTGACCGTTGTGTCCTGACGGGTCGTTCAGGCCTTCACTACTGTTACGGTTGCGTCCGTAACGGCCGCTGGCAGCCGTGTTGGGGTAGCGCTCGGCGGTGATGATCTGACGCACGGCACGACTTTGCTGCAAGCGGCTGCCGGCCAGTTTCAGGTCGAGGTTGTCGGTCAGGGCGCGCTGGCTCAGGGCCGAGAGTTTCGGGTCGTGGAACACCTCCCACCAGCGCTCGGCCATTGTTTCGGCGACGGCCTGGCTGGCGGCGGATTTGGCCGGTTTTGCCCAATCGGTGATTTGTGTGGTTTCGGGCTTTTTGAAATCGGGGCCGACGGTGCAGCCACTGAAACTCATGACGAGCAAGGCACTCAAGGTAAGTTGCGACAGTTGGCCCCTTCGCGAGCAAGCTCGCTCCCACAATGGACTTTCTGTGATGCGAAAATCTTGTACATCGCACATAACCCTTGTGGGAGCGAGCTTGCTCGCGATGGCGTCCGCGCCGTCAACACTGGTTTTCATCGCTGAGTCACCTCACGCAATACATCACTTGCGGTATCGATGCTCGCCTCCACCGACATCCCCACCCGCAAGCGCTCGGCCAGCGACTGCCCCGGCTCAAGCACGATCTTCACCGGAATCCGCTGCACCACTTTGGTGAAGTTGCCGGTGGCGTTGTCCGGTTTGACCGCGGCGAACGTCACCCCGGTAGCCGGCGCAATGCTTTCGACACGACCTTTGAGTGCCGCACCGCCCAGACTGTCAACGCGCACTTGTACAGCCTGCCCCGGCTGCACATCCGTCAGCTGGGTTTCCTGGAAATTGGCCATCACATAAGCCTGCGCCAGCGGCACCACTGCGAGGATTTTGCTGCCCGGAGTGACGTAGGCGCCGACCCGCACCGCGCGTTCGCCGACCATACCGTCCTGTGGCGCGACAATCCTCGTATAGGACAACTCATAGCTGGCCATTTCCAGCTTCGCTTGCGCCCGTTTCAGACCGCCTTCGGCGGCATCGCGCTGGGCCGTGAGGATCTCCACCTGCTTGCGTTCCGCCGCCAGTACTGCAGTGGCGTTGGCCAGCCGCGCGGAGGCCTGGTCGATGCGCGTTTGCGCCTGCTGCGCATTTTGCACTGTGCCGGCGCCCACTCCGGCGAGGTGGCTGTAACGGTTCAACTCATGTTCGGCAAACGCCATTTCCGCCTTGGCCGAGACCACCGAGGATTGCGCCTGGGCAATCACCGACGCCTGGCGCTCGAGGGTCGCCCGGGCGTTTTGCAGTTGCGCCCTGGCCACCAGCGTTTCGGCATCGGCGGCCTGGGCGGCTGCGCGCAAATCCCGGTCATCGATAAGTGCCAGCAACTGCCCGGCCTTGACCTGCTGGTTGTCCTCGACCAGCACTTGCTTGATAAACCCGGCGACCCGCGGCACGACCAGGGTGAAATCCGCCGAGACATAAGCATCGTTGGTGTTCTGTTGGGTGCGCTTGCCGAACAGGCCGGGCATCGCCAGGTACAGCAATACGCCGACGGCCACTGCGGCGGCCACGGCAACCGCGACTTTCTGCTTTGCTTGAGTGTTCATAAAAACCTTCTGTATCAGTGGAGCATTCAGGTCGGTGCGCGCGGCGGATAGATCCGCGTTGGCAGCCAGAAAATCAGCAGGATCAAGGTCACGGCGATACCGGCCATGCACAGGTAAAGATCAGAGGAAGTGAGCACCACCGCTTGCTCATGCAGACGATGAGCGAGGCTTGCGCTGTCGTGCTCGGCCAGCGGCGAGTTGCCGAGGCGGTCGACCAGCATGGTCGAGTGAAAATGCAGACGTGCCGTGGTCAGTGCTTCGATCACCCCGGTGGCGATGACCGCCGACAGGCCTTTGACGGTGTTGAACCAGGCCGATGCGAACGGCCCCTCCATCGGGTTGATGCTGCCGGTGGACAGCATCAGCAGCGGCAACACCGCCATGGGCTGACCAAAAATCTGCAGCCATTGCAGCACATAGAAATCGTCGCGAATCCACGCGGACGTCAGTTGCGAGCCGCCGACGCACGACAGCACCAGCATGCTCAGGCCGATGCCCAATACCCAGCGGCAATCAACCCAGCGAAAGTTGCACAGCGCCGCCACCAACGGCAGCGCAATCAATTGCGGCAGCGCCGCGAGCAGCATGATCGGCGCGGTCTGCACCGGACGATAACCCTGGACCTGCGCCAGGTAGCTGGACGGAATAATGATCACCGCCTGCAACACCACCAGCACGCCCGCCAGGGTCAGCAGGGCGAAAGACAGGTTACGGATGCCGAGCATCTGCATCTTGAAAAACGGCATCGGCTGCGACCACTCGCCGCTCAAAAACAGCACCAGCAGCAACAGCCCGCCACCGAGCAATCCGCAGATCAGGTTCGACTCGAACCAGTCCAGGCGATTGCCCTGCAGAATGCCGATCACCAGCATGCAAATGGCGGGAAAACCCAGCAGCACACCGCGCCAGTTGAAGGACTTGAAGCGTTCCAGACGCAGCGGGTCCCGGGGCAAGCCATACGCCACCGCGGCCATGGCAATCAGGCACGGCGCGATGATTTGCCAGAAGGTCCATTGCCAGCCGACATACTCGGTCCACAACCCGGCCAATGGCGTGCCCAGGCCCGGGCCGAACGTCGCCGTCAGGGCATAACCGGCCAGGCCATACAACTTCACATTGGCCGGCAAAAACCGCAGGGCCACGGTCATCAGCATCGGCGGCAATGCGCCGCCCGCCAGGCCTTGCAAGGTGCGCAGCAACAACAGGCTTTCGTAATTCGGGGCGAAGGGACACAACACACCCAGCAGGGTGAACAGGCTGATGGCGCACAGGGTGAAACGCCGCAACGAGAACGTCACCGCACACCACGGTGCGAACGCCATGGCCGCCACCGAAGTCGCGGTGTAACAGGCGACCAGCCAGGTGCCTTCGTCGTAGCCGATGGCCAACGCACCACGGATGTCAGCCAGGGCGACTTTGGTCACCATCTCGTTCAGGCCCGACACCAGCACCGCCAGCAGCACGCCCACCAGGCCGATGATGATCCGCGGGCCGAAGACGGGTGGAGCGGCTGCCGGGCTGGCCGCAGCAACAGGTGCCGTGACCGTAAGGGAAGTCATGTACTGCAAGCTCCGTCGTGGAAAGACCGAAGCATTCTAGGAAGCGTAATGCCTGACGAAAATCAACTTATTGGCAGGTTATAAGTGCGCTAGACGCAACGATACAACCCCCTGCCCCCTGTAGGAGCGAGCTTGCTCGCGATGGACGCCAACGATAACGCGTGCTGACTGATTGATCGTGTCGTTCAGACGTTTTTCGCGAGCAAGCTCGCTCCTACAGGGGGGAAATTGCGTTCACCTCAGTCCGGCTGCGCAGCCAGCCAGGTTTCGTCGCAACAAGCCTTGAGCGTTTCGCGCAACCAGCGATGTGCCGGATCCTTGTCGAAGCGTGGGTGCCAGGCCTGGGTCAGCATCAAGGTCGGCAACGGGATGGGCAGGTCAAACGAGCGCAGTTTCAACCCCAGCCGCCGCACACTTAGCAAGGCTTCCTTGGGCACCGGCAGAATCAGGTCGGAATCGGGCAAGGCAAACATTGCCGCATGAAAGCTGGGCGCGATCACCGCCACCCGCCGCTCCAGCCCCAGGGCATTGAGTGCGGTATCGATCGGACCTCTGGCAATGCCACGCCGGGACATGCTGATATGGGAATAACCGGCATAGCGCTCTGCCGTGATCTCTTCGTCCAGCAGCGGATGATCCTCACGCACCAGGCCAACGAAGTGGGTGGAAAACAGGTTCTGAATCTTCACTTCCGGCGTCAGCGGCCGGGTGTTGCTGACGCTCAGATCGATCCGCCCTTCGCGCAACGCCTCATCATCGCCATCGCCTTCCGGGACGAAACGTAATTCGCAGTGCGGTGCCTGCCGGTCAAGGGTGTCGAACAGCTTGCCGCCGTAGACGCCGACAAAAAAATCGTTGGCGCGAATACTGAACCGCCGCCGCAGCGAACTCAGCTCCACCGCATCGGCCGAACGAAACAGCAACCCGGCCTGTTCCACCACACTGCGCACCTGCTCGCGCAATTCCAGCGCCTTGGGGGTCGGCACCAGGCCACGACCGGCGCGCACCAGGATCGGATCGCCAATGGCTTCGCGGATGCGCGTCAACGTCCGGCTCATGGCCGCCGGACTCAGGTTCATCCGCCGCGCGGCGCCCACCACACTGCCCTCGTCGAGCAAGGCGTCGAGGGCGACCAACAGGTTCATGTCTGGCAATTGCATTGCGAGCACTCGTGTCTGATCAGGGTTGACTCAGACGCAATGCTAGCAAACATCACCGAACCATCCCCCACCGTTTCACCGTCACCCGCTCCAACGAATCAAACACCAGATTCTCCACCAGCAACCCAATCAGAATCACCACCGCCAACCCGGCAAACACCTTGTCGGTATACAGCTCATTGCGATTCTGAAAGATGTACCACCCCAACCCACCTTTGCCACTGGTAGCCCCAAACACCAACTCAGCAGCAATCAACGTACGCCAGGCAAACGCCCAGCCGATTTTCAGCCCGGCGAGAATCGACGGCAGCGCCGCCGGAATCAGAATGAACAGCACAAAGCGAATGCCCTTGAGGCCGTAGTTGCGCCCGGCCATGCGCAGGGTTTCCGAGACGCCGAGGAAGCCAGCGTAAGTGTTCAGCGCCAGTGCCCAGAGCACCGAATGCACCAGCACGAAAATCAGGCTGTTCTGGCCCAATCCAAACCACAGCAGCGCCAGCGGCAGCAGGGCGATGGCTGGCAAGGGGTTGAACATCGAGGTCAGGGTACTGAGCAGATCTCGACCGAATTGTGTCGACACCGCCAACGTCGTCAGGGCAAACGCCAGGACGATGCCGATCAGGTACCCCTTGAGCAACACCACCAGTGATATCCACACCTTGCCCAGCAATTCACCGCTGAGCAGGCCGTCGTACAAGGCGTGTGCGGTTTGCACAAAACTCGGCAGTAGCAGGTCGTTGTTTTGATACCGGGCAACAGCTTCCCACAGCACTGCGAGCAAAATCAGGATCAGGCTTTTACGCAGCCAACCTTGCTGCCACAGTCTTTGGCCTAGGGGTAGCTCCCGCTCCAGCGGCACGCTGGTCAGTGGCTGCAAAACCGTTTCGAACTCTTCACGCGGGGATGATAAATGGCTCATCGGGCCCTCCTCTCAACTGGCTCAATAAGCGATGCGGATGTCGGCGAAATCCAGTTCATGCTCGGCTTGCGGTGATGGACCTTCGTCGAACAACAGCCGGTGAATACGTCGCGCCGACTCCTGAAACGCCACACCGCCAAGGCTGTGCAAATCGTATTGGTGGCTGTGGACTTCCGCCCTCACCCGGCCCGGATGGGGTGACAGCAACAGAATGCGGTTACCCACCACCAGCGCCTCTTCGATAGAGTGCGTGACGAACAGCAGCGTGAAACGCACTTCCTCCCAGAGCAGCAGCAACTCTTCCTGCATCTTGCGTCGGGTCAGCGCATCGAGGGCGGCGAAGGGTTCGTCCATGAGGAGGATTTTCGGCTGCATCGCCAGTGCCCGGGCAATAGCAACCCGCGCCTTCATCCCGCCCGACAGGGTATGCGGATAAGCATCGGCAAACGCCGCCAGGCCGACCTTTTCCAGATAGTGCAGCGCCCGCTCTTCAGCCTCCCTGCGCTTGAGGGTTTTCGAGGCCAGCAGCGGGAACATCACGTTCTGTTTCACGGTTTTCCACGGCGGCAGTTGATCGAACTCCTGGAACACCACGATCCGGTCCGGTCCCGGCGCATCGACGCGCTGGCCTTGCAGACGGATCTCGCCTTCCACGGGCTGGATGAATCCGGCGGCGGCTTTGAGCAATGTCGACTTGCCGCAGCCGGACGGCCCGAGCAGGACAAAGCGGTCCGCCGGATCGATCTCGAAACTGACTTGATGGGTCGCCCGCACCACCCGCTGCGGCGTGCGGTATTCGAGGCTGACGTTATCGACCGACAGCAGCGCCTGGGCTGCCGCGATCGGTTTGCTGACCGTGTGGCCTTGCAAAGGGGCGTTCATTTCGGTCAGCTCCCTTGCAGCGGCTTGGCGTCCTGGAAGAAGTAGTCCTTCCATGAATCCGGTTTGTTTTTGATCGCGCCGACGCGGTAGAGGAACTCCGCCAGCGGGTAAGTGTTTTTCGGCGTGACGCTGAATTCGAACTGCGGATTGTCGATGATCTTCAGCAACGCGGCGCGGTCGATTTTGGCTTTGGTAACGCGGATGTAAGTGTCGGCCGCCGCGCCTTTGTCGTTCTGGGCAAACGTGGCCGCTTCGGTCAGCGCATCAATGAATGCCTTGTAGGTTTTCGGGTTCTCGTCGCGGAATTTCTCGGTGGCGAACAGCACCGTCGGCGAGTTCGGACCGAGCAAGTCATAGGTGTTCAGCACCACGTGCACATTGGGATTGGCTAGTTCCTGATCCTGGAATGGCGGGTTGGAAAAGTGCCCGCTCAGCTCGGTGCCGCCGGCCACCAGCGCAGCCGTGGCATCAGGATGTGGAACGGCGATGGTGTACTTGTCGAGGCGATTGAAGTCCTTGTCACCCCACTGTTTGGCCGCCGCGTATTGCAGGAAGCGCGACTGCACCGACACGCCCACCGCCGGCACCGCGATGCGGTCCTTCTCGGTGAAGTCAGCGATGGTTTTAACCTTGGGGTTATTGCTCACCAGGTAGTACGGAAAGTTGCCCAGGGAAGCCACGGCCTTGACGTTCTGCTTGCCATGGGTGCGGTCCCAGATGGTCAGCAGCGGGCCGACGCCTGCGCCGGCAATGTCGATCGAGCCCGACAGCAACGCATCGTTGACCGCTGCACCGCCGGAGAGCTGGGTCCAGTCGACCTTGATGTCGATACCTTCCTGCTTGCCGTATTTCTCGATCAGGTTCTGATCGCGCACCACATTGAGCAGCAGGTAGACGATGCCGAACTGTTCGGCGATGCGGATTTCACCTTCGGCATGGGCCACGGTCGGCGCCACCAGGCTGCCGGCGATCAGGCTGAAACCCAGGCCGATGGCTGCGGCCAGCGGCGCGAATGGAAGACGTTTGGACATGATCAAATCTCCGACAAATCAGAAAGGCGTGTCGCCCTGGATGGTGGTGCGATACAGCTTGCGGCGCAGATGGCTGGGGCATCCAGCAGCGAGGTGGATCAGCGAACGGTTGTCCCAGAACACCAGGTCATGGGCCTGCCATTGATGGCGATAGATGTTTTGCGGCAGCACGCTGTGGGCATATAGCTCGGTCAGAAGTTGCTGGCTCTCGTCCTCCGGCAGACCAACGATACGGGTGGTGAACCCTTCGCTGACGAACAACGCCTTGCGACCGTTTTCCGGGTGGGTGCGCACCACCGGATGCACCACTTCGGCGACCTGGGCGAGTTGCTCCGGGGTCAGGGTCGGGCGCCAGTTGCCTTCGAATTTGGTCTCGCTGTAACGCGCCGTGTAGGAATGTGCCGCCGATCGACCTTCCACCGCTTTGCGCAGCGCGTCGGGCAGGCTGTCCCAGGCTTTGTGCATATCGGCGAACAGCGTGTCGCCGCCCTCCGCTGGCAGCTCTTGGGCATGCAGCATCGAGCCAAGGCTCGGCAGTTCTTTGTAGGAGAGATCTGAATGCCAGAACTTGCCGGCGTCGCCCAGGCCGATGTTCTGGCCGTTCTCGACGATGTTGGAAACGATGAGGATTTCCGGATGCCCTGCCAGCAGGAACTGCTTGAGCACGTGAATCTGCAACACACCAAAACGATGGCTGAAGTCGATGTGCTGTTCGGGGGTGATGCGCTGGTCGCGGAACACCACCACATGATGGTCCAGATGCGCGCGGTGAATGCGTGCGAAGTCCTGATCATTGATCGGACGGGACAGGTCGAGGCCGATGATTTCGGCCCCCACCGCACCGCTGAACGGGCGGATTTCAAAGAACTGTGGCGCGATGCTTGGCGAAGCTGAAGCTGCAGACATAAATCACTCCCACGCACGGCACGCTCAAAGGCGCGCGCGTCGATCAGAAACTCACGGAGATCCCGTGTTGGTTCGTGTCGTGCGGCGCGCCGATTGATCGGCAGGTACGCAGGAGATTGACTTTATAGATATAAGAACTGAAATTTAAATACCGTTAATGAATAACGATATGGCGATTGATCAGGAATGGTCGGGGATGATGAGTGACGTTTTATGTCACTTATTGATGTGGATTGAGTGTTTCCACTGACGCCATCGTCGGAACGCCGCCCGGAGCAAGCTCGCTACCACAGGGGTTCTCCGTTGGGCACAAGATTGTGCTCCAGCAAAAATCCAATGTGGGAGATTCTATGTTTGGGGGGAACCCCAAGCATAGAATCTGGCCTGTATTCACTTTGGTTTTTCATCAGCGCGAACATCACTCTGGCCAGCTTGCGTGCCAGGATAACCAAGGCTTGAGTGCCTTTTAGGCCTCTGGTCAGATAGCTCTGGTAGTACGGTTTGCAGACCGGCGAAGTGACCAGCGTCCGGCTGACCCGGTCTTCCCAGGCCTTGCCGGTGGCCTGGGCCTTGTTCAGCTCGGTGCGTGCTTCGTTGAGTTGGGTCAGGGCTTCGCTACGGAATTTGCCACGGGTTTCATCGACCTTGCGCTGCATTTCCTTGATTGCCGATTCGGCTCGCGGAATCGCCAGGGTGGTGGCGTCGAGCTGACCATGGGTCTGCGCTTCGGCACGCCTTAGCCGCAGGACTTCCACCGGCGATACCGCGCCCTGGGCCACCAACGGCTCGGACCTGCTGATTTCCTGACGCTGGAAGCCCAATTGCTGGCGATACTGCGTCTGCTTGGAGGTGCGGGCAATGACATCCTGCTCGGCGGCACTGGCAACGACACGCTGATGGGGTGGCCGTCACGTTTGCATCCACTGCCCGGTGACGATTTCGTCACCGCGCCACATACTGGCGTGCAGTTGACCTATGCTGCTGACAGCATGACGCTGGCTCAAATCCGAGGGGTGCTCAATGTTTTACGTGCAACGCGATGCGCAGGGTCTGTTGGTACGCGTGGAACCCGCCGCCTACGCCGAGGCCACGGAAACGCTGCCGGCCGACCATCATGAAATCCAGACCTGGTTTGCCAACGCGGCGGTGGAGAACAGCCTCAAGCAGCTCAAGCAAAGTGACCTGGAGATGATCCGGGTACTCGATGACTTGATTCAGGTGCTGACCCAGAAAGGCGTGATCCGCGTCACCGACCTGCCAACGGCGGCCCAGGCCAAGCTCATGGACCGTAACCAGGCCCGTGAAGCCTTGGGTGGCTTGAGCCAATTGATCGATGATGAAGAGACCGGGTTGATCTGATCATTGATCTTCAGTGACTGTTCCAACCTCATCGCGGGCAACCCAGCTCTAAAGAGTTACTTCCAGGGCCTGGGCTCGCCGAACAACTGGCCCTGCACACCGTACAGCCCCATCTCGCGAATCACCGACAACTCGCCTTCAGTCTCGACCCGCTCGGCAATCAGCGGCAAATCAATGCTGTGCGCCGCTCGCTGGATCGCCTCGATGAATAGGCGTTTGTCGCTCTCCAGATCAATCGACCGAATGTAGCTGCCATCGATCTTCAGGTACGCCAGCCCCAGCCGTGCCAGGTTGCCGATCATGCTGAAGCGGCCACCAAAACGTTGCAGGCTCAGGGAGAAGCCGAGTTCGCGCAGGCGCCGGGTCAACTGCTCGAGCACCGCCTGGTCAGGCAGCTGCTCTTCGCCAATCTCCAGGGTCAGGCGCGGGCCCAGGTTGGAATGCGCACGCAGTATCTCGAAGATTTTGTTTTGCGCCTGCGGGTCGCCCAGGGTCGCCGACGACAGATTCAGCGCCAGAGACTCCTCATGCTCGCTCATTTGCTCCAATACCCGTTCGAGCATCAGCCGATCCAGACGCGCAGTCCAGCCGAAGCGCTCCAGCCATGGCAGAAAATGCCCGGCGGGGATGGTCTGGCCGTGTTCGTCGAGCAGTCGCGACAGTACTTTGTGATGCAGTACCAGTTGCGTGTCCTGGGCGGCCACTACCGGTTGGAAATACAGCTCGAAACGTTGCTGAGTCAGCGCCTGGTCGAGCATGCGATGCCAGGCGTGGTGATCGTCGCCGACACTGGCCGAGAGGCTGTGTTCGATACAGGCCCAGTTCTGCTCGCCCTGACCTTCGGCCTGCGCCAGCGCCTGATCGCCGAGGCTGAGCACGGCTTGCGGCGAGTCGCCGTGAGCAAAAGGCGCCAGGCCGATAGACGCCACGGCAGCCACATCGGTGGCGCCGGTAGCGTGCAGACTGGCCAAGGCACTATCGAGGTTCTGTGCCAGTTGCAGCGCCTCTTCACGTACCAGCCCCGGCGCAAGCACGGCAAATTCGCCACCGCGGATACGGGTCACCAGGTTCTGGGTTTCCGGATATTTGGCGCACTCGCGAGACAGTTGCTCACCGACGGCCTTGAGCACTTCATCGGTGCGCTGGCCGCCGAGGCGCTGGTTGAGACCGGCCAGATCCTTGACCCGCAACAGCAGCAGGTAACCCGAACTGGCCTGCTCCGGGTTGCTCACCCGCGCATTCAGTTGCATCTCGAAATAACGCCGGTTCGCCAACCCGGTCAATGAGTCCTGATAGGACTCGACCCGTAGTTTTTCACTGCGCTCGGCCTGCTCCTGGAACAGCGCCTTGAGCTTCTCGACCATCTGGTTCATGGCCTGCACGACCCGGCGAAGTTCGGGGGTGCGCGGCAGTTCCGGCAGGCTGAGGAATTCCCGCCGGGCGATGGCGTGGGATTGTTGGACCATGTAATCCAGTGGCCTCAATTGCTGACGCAGCAACAGCGCGCCGAGTACCGCACTGACCGCGCCACATAGCAGCAACCAGCCCAGGCTGCCCAAAGCGCTTTGCCACAACTTGGCCAGCGCAAACATCGGGTGGCTGACCACCTCGACCCGGGCAGCCTGCTCCCAGCCGCGGCTGACGATCGCGTCACCACCGGCGGGTTCCAGGCCGATCAGTTTGACGAACCAGTCCGGAACGTTGTTCACCGCCGGGATACCCGTGCGCTCAACCAGGGTCTGGTCGGTCTTGAGATCGACCACGCGGATGCTCGCGTAGTAACCGCTGTCGAAAATCGAGCTGACCAGCAACTCGACCATCGCCGGGTCGTCGATATTCGGTGTCAGGGAAAGTGCCAGCGCCGTCGCGGCGTCCTGGGCATGGGAGCGCAACTGGTTGACGTACTGAGTGCGCGAGCTCTCCAGACTGACCATGAAACTGCCGGTGAAGGCGACCACCAGGAACAGACAGATAGCAATCAACAGCTGTTTGAACAAAGACATCTGAGCGTGTGCTCCTAGTTGGTCGTCTCGACCGGGAATCCTTCGGCCTGCATCTTTTTCAGCAGATCCTGCCAACGCGAAAGGCGTTTGGTATCGCCGACCTTTTTATTGCCCTTGGCGTCCGGCAGCCACACCCCTTCCGCATTGAAAGAGTAGACCGGCAGCAAATCCTTTCGCTGGCTGGCCGGCTTGATTGCATCAATCAGGCTGTCGAGCACCAGGGGCTCTGCTTCCGGACTTGAGTAGTAGGTCAGCACCATGTGCGCGCGATTCCGGGTCAGTGCCTTGACATAGGTAATGCGCAGCTTTTCACTGGCTACACCGAGGTGACGCAGGCTAAAGTACTTGGCAATCGCGTAGTCTTCACAGTCTCCGGCGCCTTTCCAAAGGGCTTCGATCGGGGTTTCCCAGTAATCGACTTCGTGCCACAGGTCGATGTCTTCGACGTATCGCAGTTGTTTATTGAAGAAGCGATTGACCACATTGAGTTGTTCCAACTCGCCGATCTGCTTCTGGCTGGCCAACAAGTGTTGCCAATCATTAATGCGCTGCTGACCTTCTCCCAAAGGTCCGTACAATGCCTGCGCCCGCCGGCTGATCAGGGAAAAGTCCCAATCGGCGCTCAAGCTGCCCAGCATCACGCCAGCCAGCAGCAATGCGCTGCACAGCCAGCGTAAAATCCGCGGGATCGTTAAACTTGCCGCCAATGCGAGGCATCCTGGATAGGCAGGAGGGAGTCATTTGAATGGTGCAGGTTAGACCGGAAAAAGACAATGGCACAGTGCAATCACTGGCGGCGCGCTAAACTGCAAGAAAGGCACTCGTGAACTTGTTTGACAAGCCGTCAGTCAATTACTAGTGTCGCTTGGATCCAAAAAATTCCATCAATCAGGGTGCGTTTAGTGACACAAAAGCCCAACCCTCTCAGCAGTATCAAGGTCAACGGGCCGATTCCCGCTCATATGGCACGCTCGGTGATCGAAGAAACCCTGCGCGCAGCCATACTCGACGGGCGCATTCCTTGCGGTGCGGCCCTGCGCCAGCAAGACCTCGCCGACCTGTTCGGCGTCAGCCGCATGCCCGTACGCGAAGCCTTGCGCCAGCTCGAAGCTCAATCGTTGCTCAACGTGATTGCCCACAAGGGCGCCGTGGTCGCGCCGCTGGTCCAGGGCGACGCCGTGGAAACCTACGCGCTGCGCATCCTGCTGGAATCCGAAGCCCTGCGTCTCTCGGTGCCACTGCTCCAGGACAGAGATCTCGAACAGGCTGCCCGTTACATCGACGAACTCGAAACGCAAAACGACTACACCGAAATCGGACGGCTCAATCGCCTGTTCCACATGGCGCTTTACAGCCGGGCGCCCAATCGCCGGCTGTTGAAACTGGTCGAAGACGGCCTGATCGAAGAAGAGCGGTTCCTGCGTTTCAACCTGGAAGCCATGGGCCTGGGCAAATTGTCCCAGGACGACCACCGGGCACTGTTGCGGGCCGCCGAAGACCGGGACGTCGAACGCTCGATGAAACTGCTCGAACATCACCTGAACCGAGGGGTCGAGGTCATTACGCGCTACCTCGACAGCCCTGAAGTACAGACCAAAAACACGTCGAAGTAACCTGCAGCGGCAAGCCCGGGGAGGCACACCGAAAGGTTCGCCTCGCTTGCCGCACATTCCTCCGAATGTGCATGCGAATAATTTGATTACAAACCCCCTGTGCTCATACCACACCACCCTCGCGACGCCATACCGCAACCCAATGCCTTGCCACCTTCAAACCTGACCATCGCAACGATTGCGTGATGCCTCAGTAATGGCGGCCGCCTTGATTTGCGCCCACTCTGGGTAACCAAGACAAAATAAAACGGGGGACTCGCCGTGCGAATGGCGTAGCCCCCGCCCCAAGAAGCGAAGGAAGGAGCCTCATTACGGGAACGGAAGGATCGGCATCACTCGCGACCTGCTTCCACCCCCTCAGACACCCCCAACGACGCCCGATAAAAAGTTACTTCGAGTGAGGCATTCACTCTTTATTCAATTCTGACTTATATAGGTTGGAAGGAGTAACTACGCCCAAATAAAACAAATATAAAAAGTTTTATTGGAACTTATCATCTTTCAAAAAGTTGAATATTAAAATAATAGCAAAACAACTTGATCAACACTTTATATGTGTATTAGTTTTTCTTCGCCGCCAGCCACAAGTGACAGCAACGCCTTGGTTACTCGGCATCTATAGCACTGAAAAAGATCAATTCGTTTGAGGTACCCGTTCGCCAGGAGAAAACTTCCAGCGAACTTCAGTGCTTGATTACTTCTCACCTCAGATCACTTACAGGCTCATCCATGAAACCAACTAAAGAACGTCTGCTTCAAAAAAAATCCGAACTTAGCGAACATCCGATTTTCTCTGAAATACATTCGCTTGCGGTCCTGCGACGCTTCATGGAAACCCACGTGTTTGCCGTATGGGACTTCATGTCGCTGACCAAGCGCCTGCAACAGGAGCTGACTTGCGTGCAACTGCCCTGGTTGCCGCCACAGGATCCCCAGGCAGCGCGGTTGATCAACGAGATCGTGCTGGGTGAGGAGTCGGATGACCGCCCGGCCCAAGGTCATTACAGCCACTTCGAGTTGTACCTGGATGCAATGCGCGAAGTCGGCGCCTGCACCGTTGCCATCGAACGCTTCGTGACCCTGCAGCAAGAAGGCGTGAGCTACGACGTGGCCTTGCAGAGCGTCAACGTCGATCCGGCGGCCGCAAATTTCGTTCGCCATACGCTACACACAGCCCTGCATGCGCCGGGTCACAGTGTGGCGGCGGCATTTCTGCACGGTCGCGAGAGCGTTATCCCGCGGATGTTCCAGCGCATCCTCGACGATTGGGGCATCGGCATCGAGCAGGCGCCGACCTTCCGTTACTACCTTGAACGGCACATTGAGGTCGACTCCGAGGACCACGGCCCGGCAGCGGAAAAGCTCCTGTCGCGATTGGTCGATAGCGACCCGCAACGGCAGGAAGACGTGTACGCCAGCGCCATCGCTGCCGTGGAAAGTCGTATCGCCCTGTGGGACGGGTTGCGCCTGAGCATGAACGAATCCGTCACGGAGGTAAGCGCATGAACGCCGCCGACTACCAATCCTTCGCCGACGCCTGGGAAAGTCGCGCGACCATCCGCACTCGCCCGCGCCGCGTTCTGGAGAACGACGACAAACTGATCTACCCCTTGAGCCGCCAACCGCTGGTGCTGAGCGAAACCTTTCTGCGCGAATGCCCGGAACAGCGCGACTTCGCCCTGGTGCAGACGCTCTACAAGTTCATCAACGATGTGGTGATTTTCGAAACCGAGATCGTCGACAAAACCGCCCGCAGCATCGCCAAGAATCGCTTCGCGTTCGAGTTCCCGTTCGCCTGCCGCTACGACGCCATGACGGTCGTGGTGGACGAGGATTACCACGCACTGGTGGCGATGGATTTCATGCAACAGACCATCGCGTTGACCGGCATCCCCCCCATTGAATTGCCGGATGAGATCGAGCTGAACCGGGCGATACCGGCGGCCGTGGCGCTAGCACCGGAGCACCTGCGCAGCGCTGTAGAGCTGATCTGCGTGGCCATCGCCGAAAACACCGTGACCGGTGATGTCGCTGCGTTCGCCAAGGACGACACGGTCAAGCAATCGATCAAGGGCCTGATGGCCGATCACCTGCTGGACGAGGGCCGTCACTCCGGTTTTTGGGCGCGACTGGTACGCATCTACTGGCATACCGCAAGTGCAGATGACCGCCAGTACATCGCGCAGATCCTGCCGGTATTCATTGGCCATTACCTGACCAACGACATCCAGAAATCCTTCGACTTCCGATTGATCGACGCACTGCAGATCAACGACGCGGCGCGTCACGCACTCAAGAGCGAAGTGTCGGCAATGGCCTTCCCGATCAATCGCCATCACCCGCTGGTGGCCAACATTGTGCGGTTCTTCCACAGCAGTTCGCTGCTCGATTCGCCGTGCGTACAAACCGCCCTCAGCGACTATCTGGTTTGACGAGGAGCCCATCATGAGACGTCTCGACATTTTGTTCACCGGAAAAAGCCAGGCCCTGACCGACCTGGCGCTGGAACTCGAACAACACGGTCACTCACTGACGCGGATCTGCGCGCTCGACGATATGCCTGGACAGGCTGATCTGCTGATCGACGATGGCACACCGTTTCAGTACATCGGGGATGCGCAACGACTGACATTGCAATTGGGTCTCGGCCTGCCACAGGCCTCCGGTCTGCCATCGCTGGACGTGTTGTGCTGCCACGGCTCAACGCTGCTGACCCGTGTACCCATTGCCGATGAACCGTCGGGTAACGGTCAGGTTTTGCGTATGCAGGCCATGACAGCACTGGTTGACCACGTGGCGCTGCTGGTCAGCCGTTACTCGCGCGATGCCGACTATTTTCGACATGCCGTACCAGCCGTACCCGCCCGCTTCGAGCGCATCGAGAGCCTGCGGTTCCTGGACAGCCTTGCGTTCGTGCATCGCCTCAATGGCACCGCCGACCCACGGCTGCAGCAACTGGCGAAAACGCCGATGATCGAAAGGCTGGAACAACAATTCATCCAGAGCGCCGACCACCCGGCCTTGAGCATCGCTGGCAATACCCTCGAGTATCGCCAGCTACACGCCCATAGCCGCGCCATCGAGCAACGTTTGCGACCGCTGCTGGATCAGCATCAAGGCCCGGTAGTCATCGGAATCTGCCTGCCCAAATGCAGTGCGCTGTATGCGGGAATCCTGGCGATCCTGGGCAGTGGCGCGGTGTACTTGCCGCTGGAGCCGAGCCATCCGATGCAGCGTCAGCAGTACATCCTGTCGAACGCCGGCGCGGTGTTGTTCCTGCATGACGGCGAGCATCCCTTGGCGAGCGAGATGCCAGGGCTGGACATCAGCAGTATCGACGTCTATGACGCAGACCTCACTCAACCGTTGATGCGCCAACGCCCCGACCTCAATGCACCCTGCATGGTGCTCTACACCTCGGGCACCACCGGCCATCCGAAGGGCGTGCTGCTCAGCCAGGCCAACCTCGCGCACTTCACCCACTGGTACGCCGACTATATGCAGTTGACCGGACAGAGCCGGGTGTTGCAATTTTCTTCGTTGAGTTTCGACTCATCGCTGATCGACATCTTCCCGACCTTGTTACAAGGCGCCGAGCTGATCGTGCCCGGTGATGACCAACGCCGCGATCCGCTGCAACTTGTGGAACTGATTCGTCATCGACAACTGACCCACGCCTTTTTACCGCCCGCCTTATTGAGCATCCTGCCACTGGAGCAGTTGCAGTGCCTGGATCATGTGATGACCGGCGGCGATGTCTGCGAGCCGTGGGTCATCGAGCAACTGAGCCGTCAGGGCAAGCTCTACAACCTCTACGGGCCGACCGAAGCCACGGTGCTGATTACCGCGCGGCGGCTCCAGGCGGGCGACAACAACCGCTCGCTGGGTGCGCCGATCGCCAACAGCCAGGTGTTGATTCTCGATGATGACTTTCAACCGGTGGCCGAACAGACCGTCGGTGAGTTGTACATCGCCGGCCCGGGTGTGTGCCTGGGTTACCTGAACAACCCGCAGCAAACCGCCGAGCGCTATCTGGACCTGAACTTGCCTGACGGCCGGACCCTGCGCGTCTATCGCACCGGGGACATGGCGAAGTGGACGGCTGATGGGATCGAACTCTGCGGTCGGCGTGATAATCAGGTGAAGATTCGCGGCTTCAGGGTCGAGCCGGAAGAGATTGAGCGCTGTCTGCGCGACAGCCAGCTGTACCGCCAGGTTGTCGTGGTCATCGATAGCCAGCGACGGATTCTGGCCTTCCTTGCCCAACCTCAGGAAGACCTCCCCGGCACCGCTCGCCAAGCGTTGAAGGCCCACGCGACACAGCACCTGCCGGACTACATGCACCCCGTTGCATGGACCGAGCTGACAAGCATGCCTTACGCCAGCAATGGCAAGGTCGACCGCAAGGCGTTGCTGGATCTGCCCGTGAGCGTCACCGATAACCCTTCACGGCGCCTGCCCGTCAACGCCGATGAGGCCCTGCTGCTGGACATCTGGGCCAAGTTGCTGGAGCTGCCGGCGAGCGACATTTCCACCGACGAAAGCTTCTTCAATCTGGGCGGGCACTCGATCCTGCTGTCACGCATGCTCCTGCGACTGCGCGAAGAATTCGGGCGCAGCATATCGATCAACCGCTTTATCGAACTGCCCACCATCACCAAACTGGCGACTCTGGTGCGCGGCTCCGGCAGTGAAGAGGTACTGAGCGAACAGGCCCTGCGCGATGCCTTCCGCGAACTGGATATTCAGCCGTTGCCCATCAGCCGCATGGGCGATGTGCACAAGGTGATCGTCACCGGCGCCAACAGTTTTGTCGGTGTACATATCGTCGAGGCGTTGCTGGCCTGGGGGGCCAGCGAAGTCGCATGCCTGGTTCGTGACGGCAATGGGCAATCGGCGGACGAACGCTTTGCCCAGGCGCTGCGGGAGAACCGTCTGGAGCATCTGGAGATGAGCCGGGTGAGGGTTTACGCGGCGGACATAACGCGGCCGCAACTCGGTTTGGCGCCCGAGGCTTACCAGCGACTGGATCGAGAATTTGGCGCACTGGTGCACAACGCGGCCAACGTCAATCACGTCCTCGATTACGAGTCGCTGGCGCGGGACAACGTCGAGCCGATTTTCGAATGTTTGCGCCTGTGCGAAGGGCGCAGCAAAAAAATCTTCAATTTCGTCTCGACGCTCTCAGCCTCCAGCACGATATCCGCCGAAGGCCGAGTGCTTGAGTTGCCAGCCGCCCCGACACCACCCATCTACATCAAGAACGGCTACAACCTGTCCAAATGGGTCGGCGAGCGAATCCTCGAACGGGCGCGGGGGCTTGGGGTTCGGGTCAATCTCTACCGTCCCGGCAACATCAGCTTCAACAGCCTCACGGGTGTGTGCCAGCCGCACAAGAACCGCCTGATGCTGATGCTCAAGGGCTCGATCCAGCTTGGCCAGGTGCCGGAATTCGCCTTGAACTTCGACCTGATGCCGGTGGACTTTCTCGCCCGATTCATCGCCTTCCACGCCAGTCGTTATCAACCGGAACAGGCTGTGTTCAACCTGCACAACCCCGAGCCCCTGAGCTGGGACAACTACGTGGCGTCCTTTCGCGAGGCAGGGCGTGAGTTCGCGATGGTCAGCGTCGCCGACTGGCAACAGCAACTGGGTCGGGTCGACAGCGACAACGCGTTGTTCGGCGTGCTGGGGTTCTACCTCAACGGCTTTGAGGAGGACATCGGCGACATCTCGATGATCGGGCACGACAACGCCCAGGCCGGCGTTCGGCTGATGGGTGCGCACTACCCGCAAAAGTCCCCGGCGCTGCTGCGTCGCGGCTGCGACTACCTCAAAGAAATCAACTTCATCTGACTCAACCCCAACGGAGCAAAACCATGAGTACTCTGCAACCCGATACCCTGATCAAAAACCCTCAAGGCTGCCACGTGGTGTCCTCGGTGGACGTTCCCGCCGACGCTGCGCAGGTATGGGCCGTAGTCGGTAACTTTGCCCGCTTCGATCGCTTCATCCCGGCACTGTCGCACATCGAAATGACCGGTGATGGGGTGTCATCGCTACGTAAAAAATTTTTCAAGGACGGCAACCTGGTGGTCGAACAACTCAACTCTCGGGACGACCAGGCACGGCACATGACCTGGACCACCCTCTACAACACCCTGGGTGTGGCCAATCTGTGGGCAGCGATGAGCGTTGAACCACTGAATGCGGGCAAGTCCCGAGCCACCTGGACCATCATCGCCGACCCGGCACAGGGTGGCACCGAGGTGCTGCCGGCATTCAAGGATTTCGTACAGAGTTTTGCCGATGATGCGATGAACAATGTACTGAAACTGTTTGCGTAAGACGTGAAAAAGCCCGTTGTGGAGAGGCTCCGCAACGGGCTTTTCAGTACCCCTGAAACGACGAAACCCCTGTCTGCGTTAGCAGACAGGGGTTTCGGAATTCAATCTTGACGATGACCTACTCTCACATGGGGAAACCCCACACTACCATCGGCGATGCATCGTTTCACTGCTGAGTTCGGGATGGGATCAGGTGGTTCCAATGCTCTATGGTCGTCAAGAAATTCTGTGACCAGCTCGTTAGAACATCAACGCGCCAGTGAAAATTGGTGACTTCTACTAAAACAAAACCCCTACCTGCATGCGCAGATAGGGGTTTCGGAATTTAATCTTGACGATGACCTACTCTCACATGGGGAAACCCCACACTACCATCGGCGATGCATCGTTTCACTGCTGAGTTCGGGATGGGATCAGGTGGTTCCAATGC
>NZ_JBFTOU010000012.1:0-144127 GCF_056398125.1 Pseudomonas sp. 05L36
AACCACCTGATCCCATCCCGAACTCAGCAGTGAAACGATGCATCGCCGATGGTAGTGTGGGGTTTCCCCATGTGAGAGTAGGTCATCGTCAAGATTAAATTCCGAAACCCCTATCTGCGCATGCAGGTAGGGGTTTTGTTTTTGTCCGCGGGAAAGCCACGGCTGCTGGATTTCTACGGTAAGCAAACAGCGTACCCATCTTTTCATCGTATGCGTCCGGCCATCACGCCTTGCGTAACTAAACCGGTTGCCACTTATGCGGCAGCAACTCATCGATTTCACTCGCCCGCTGCGTCGGCAGGCGCGTGAGAACATCCTTCAGATATGCGTACGGATCATGGCCATTCAGCCGTGCAAACTGGATCAAGCTCATCAGCGCCGCCGCTCGCTGGCCGCTGCGTGTGCCTTTGAATTGCCTGTAAATCTCGAAGTACATTCAGTTCGCTCCCTGCGATAGATCGTGCGACAACCTGTGTGACGCATCGATGCAAGCCTGGCGGAGCGGGTTTTTTGGCTATCGGACACTTGTTTCCAATCGTTGGCGGATGTTCTGAGGCGGCGGGTTAGAGCGGGTGGATCAGCCTCTGAATTGTCCAAAACGACACTGTTTCACCCTTGCAACACCTTCGGAGCTACTGCTTAATACGCAATCGCTCATAACGTCCAAAATCTTTCGGCGACCGAAAACCACTATAAAAAGAGCACTCCATTGACTGAGCACGGAACGCAACTGGCCTCCCAGGTGACGTTATCGCTGGTTGTCCCCGTTTTTAACGAGGACGATAGTCTCGACACGTTTCTCCTGCGCATTGAGGAAGTCTTCCGGCAGCAGGAATTGATAAAGCTTGAATTGGTATTCATCAATGACGGCAGCACTGACGCCACGCTTGCACGTCTGCTTGAGCGTCAGCAGCATGATTCGCGTCTGCGCATCGTTGACCTGAGTCGCAACTTCGGCAAAGAAGCGGCATTGTCCGCCGGTTTACAGATCGCCACCGGACAGATCGTTGTGCCGATCGACGCCGATCTGCAGGATCCGCCAGAAATCATTTTGCAGATGATCGAGCGTTGGCGAGAGGGCTATGAAGTGGTGCTCGGTCACCGGATCAGCCGGCGTAGCGATACGTGGACCAAACAGACTTCCGCCCACTGGTTCTATCGCCTGCACAACAAGATTGCTGAGCAGCCGCTGCCGGAAAACGTTGGGGATTTTCGCCTGATGGATCGCTGTGTGGTCGACGCCTTGCTGACCTTGCCCGAATCCCGGCGCTTCATGAAAGGCCTGTTTGCCTGGTTCGGGTTTCGCACCACCCACGTTGATTACAAGCGTCCCGAGCGGGTGGCGGGGCAGAGTAAATTCAATGGTTGGCGGCTGTGGAACTTTGCGCTGGAAGGTATCACCAGCTTCAGCACTGAGCCTTTGCGAGTCTGGACGTACATAGGGGCGCTGGTGTCGCTCGTCTCTTTCGCTTTTGCCATATTTATCGTGGTGCGCACGTTGATCCATGGTGTCGACATGCCCGGTTACGCCTCGCTGATGGTCGCCGTAACGTTCCTTGGTGGCCTGCAACTGATTGGCATCGGCGTACTCGGTGAGTACTTGGGCCGCACTTACATCGAATCCAAACGCCGGCCGGTTTTTCTTGTGCGCCGTGTCTACGACCCCAAGGCCTAAAGCATGGATCTCAAGGAAATCGACATCCTCGGCGATAACATCGACGAGCATTGGTATTACTGCTCGAAAGCAGCAGCGACCCGCCGCCTGCTGGGTGACGCGCCAATCAAGCGGATTCTCGACGTGGGCGCTGGTTCCGGTTTTTTTACCCACCATCTGTTGACTCATACCGAGGCGCGCGAGGCTTGGTGTGTCGATATCAGCTACCTCGCCGATTCCAGCGCGACCACCGCTGGCAAGCCGGTGCACTACCGTCGCAGCGTCGAGACCGTCAACGCCGATCTGGTGCTGTTGATGGACGTGCTGGAGCATGTCGATGACGACCTCGGTTTGCTCAAGACTTACGTCGATACAGTGCCGTCAGGCAGCCGGTTCCTGATGACAGTGCCTGCCTTCCAGTTCCTCTGGAGCGGCCACGACGACTTTCTCGAACACAAGCGCCGCTACACCCTGGCCCAATTTGAAACTCTGGCCCGGAACGCGGGTTTGACGGTACAACGCGGTGCCTACTATTTCGGTGCGGTGTTCCCGATCGCCGCTGCGATACGTTTGTTGCCCCTCGGACGGCAGGGTTCAGCGCCTCGTTCGCAGCTCAAGCGCCATCATCCGCTGGTGAACACTGTGCTCAAGACTCTCTGTAGGCTTGAATTGCCATTGATGGGCATGAACCGCCTGGCCGGCTTGAGTGTATTCGTGCTGGCGCGAAAGCCCTGACATCAGCCGAAAAAACAGCGTTGATCCAGCGCGGTTTGCGTTTTGCTGTAACCGGATTGTTCGTTACTGCCCTGCATGCGCTGGTTGCGGTGCTGTTCATCAATTTCGTCGTCGCACTTCCGCCTCTGGCTAACGGTGTGGCATTTGCCGTGGCGACGGTGGTGTCCTACGTCATCAATACTATCTGGAGTTTTTCTGCCCGATTGCATGGCAGAACTCTGCTGCGTTTCCTGCTGGCATCGGCGGGCGGTTTTTTGTTGGCGATGTTTGTCGCCTGGGCCGCGCAGATGGCGGGGTTGCATTATCTGCTGGGGATTGGTGCGGTGGCGCTAATGGTTCCGGCATTCACTTTTGTCTTGCCCAATTTCTGGACGTACCAATGAAGCTTTCTACAACGCGCCGGGTGACTGCGCTGCTGCCCGTCCTTTTGGGAATCCTTGCATTTTTCATCGTGGTCGGCCCGCGGGCATTGAACCCGATGAATATTGCCTGGTTGGAGGGGGGGGCGATCCAGCCACCCATTACCTGGGCTGGGCTTTTTTCAGGCATTCACCCTGGACATTTCCGTTGGGGCTTAATCCGTCGTATGGGTTGGAATTGAGCAACGCGGTAATTTTCTCTGATTCCAATCCTCTGTTCGCTTTGATCTTCAAGCCGTTTTCGGCTCTGCTTCCTGAACCATTCCAGTATTTCGGGTTTTGGTTTCTGACGTGTTTCATCCTGCAGAGCTGGTTTGGCTGGAAGCTGACGGGGTTGGTCAGTCGCAATGTGGTGTTGCAATTGCTCGGTGCCGGGTTGTTTTTGTTCGTCCCGACGATGATTATCCGGATGGGAGTGCATTTATCCCTGGCCGGACATTTTCTCGTATTGGCAGCGCTTTATCTGGCCCTGCGCCCATTTACGCAAAAACGCTGTCTGGCATGGGGGGCGCTGCTTGGTGCGACAGCACTGGTGCACGCTTATTTGCTGGCGATGGTTGCATTGATCTGGACGCGGACCTTGCAGCCGGCGCCCTCCAGCGCCGCCTGAAGCCGGGCAAAGCGCTGACCGAGTTGATCGGTCTGTTCCTGCTGGTCAGTCTGTGTTGCTGGCAAGCGGGTTACTTCAGTGTTGGCGATAGTGGTCTTTCGTTAATGGGATATGGCTTGTTTCGGGCGAATGTCCTGACCTTCTTCGATCCGGGTACCTGGTCCTACAACCTGCGGGACATGCCAAGTGTGTTGGGCGACAGTGATGGGTTTGCCTTCCTGGGGGGGGTGTCATTTTCCTGCTCATCTGCGCTTTAGTGCTATTGCTGCAAGGGACGGGGGATCTTGGCGCCAAGGTTCGCCGTATCCAATAACGTAGGTGTAGGGTCATTCGAATTCCGGATTCCCCTGCCGGACGCCGTTGTAGCCGTCGCAACGATCTTCCGTGGCTCAGGGCGGATGATCTGGCCGGTGATGTACATGGTTATTTTTGTCACTCTTTATGTGGTGATTCGCGGGCATACCCCGCGCACGGCGGTGTTGCTGTTGAGCATTGCTTTGGTGATTCAGGTGGCGGATACGCGATCGGGATGGACAGTCTCGCGCGGTTTATTCATGACTTCACCGGCGTCCGAGTGGAAGACGCCACTGGCAGATCCTTTCTGGCAACAAGCAGCAAAGCATTATCAGTACGTGCGATGGATTTGCCCGCAGAACTTATCGGAACAGTGGATGACATTGGCCGACTATGCGCATACCCATCATCTACCCACAAATGCCGTCTATCTTGGGTGAGTCAGTTCGCTGGCCGTCGAGGCGGCGCAGGCTCAGTCGGTTCGGATGCTGGATTCGGGAAGTTACGCGCAAGATACCCTGTACGTGCTGGATAACCGCTCCTTGCTCCAGGCTGCCCAGACATTGAAGAGTGAGATCGATGTGCTCGCCAGAATTGACGGTTTGAATGTGTTGGCACCGGGATGGAAGCGCTGTAACGATTGTCCGCCCGTATTGGCGCCGGATGCATTGAAGCTGATTCCGGAACTCAAGCAAGGCGAGAGAGTGGTGTTCAGTAAAGAGAGTCCGGCGGTGGATTATTTGGCCAAGGGATGGTCGCTTAACGAACCGTGGGGAACCTGGTCCGAAGGCGCCGAGTCGCAAATCGTTTTGCGGCCAACATCAAGGGTGAATTCATTGTTGCTGGAACCAGCGCGTTGCTCGCACCTACGCACACAGAGCAGTCGCTGGAGATTGTCGTCAATGATGTGAGTGTACTGTCCACCCGGTTGGTCAAGCCTGAAGCAAACCGAATCAACATCGGATTACCCGCAGCCGTGCAACAGCTCATCGAACGTCAAGGCGTACTGCGTATTTTTTTCAAATACTCCAATGCCATCAGTCCGGGAGAGCTTGGCATGAGTAACGACCCGCGCAAACTGGCAATCGGATTACAGGCGCTGACTTTGAATTGAACAAACGTAACGTCTGCACCGGCATTGTCTATCGTTCAGGCACGTAGACGTTATCCCCGAGCCTTTCTACACTGCCTTCCAGTCTGGGGATCGGGGGGCAGTGGATGAATCGCAACGAACTTCGCAAGGCGGATATCAACCTGATGGTGGTATTCGAAACACTGATGCTCGAGCGTAATGTCACTCGGGTGGCGGAGAAGCTGTTTCTCGGTCAGCCGACCATCAGTTCGGCGCTCAACCGCTTGCGTGCAATGTTCAATGATCCGCTGTTCATACGCGTCGGCCACCGCATGGAACCGACAGCGCGGGCAGAGGAGATCATCAAGCACCTGTCGCCGGCGCTGGACTCCTTGTCCGTGGCCTTGAGCCTGACCCATGATTTCGATCCGGCCAGCAGTACGATGACGTTCCGCATCGGTCTGTCCGACGATGTCGAGTTTGGTCTGTTGCCGCCATTGCTGCGAGTCTTGCGCCAGGAAGCGCCCAACGTGGTGTTTGTGGTGCAGCATGTCGATTACTGGCGGATTCCCGACTTGCTGGCGTCTGGTGATATCACGGTGGGTATCAGCCAGACCCGTGGCTTGCCGGCCAATGCCAAGCGCAAGTTGCTGCGGCACATCCATCCCAGCATATTGCGCGCCGATGCCTCCGACACACCGCTGACCCTCGATGAATATTGCGCGCGACCACACGTGCTGGTGTCCCATACCGCCAACGTCAGTGGCTATGCCGACGAGTGGCTGGCAGATATCGGTCGCACGCGCCAGGTAGTGCTCTCGGTACCGCAATACAGTGCGTTGCCAGCCTTGCTCGCCGGGACGGACCTGATTGCCAGTCTGCCGGATTACACCGCCGAGGCGATGGCTGCATCGGGAATGCTGTTCAAGGAGCCCTTTCCGATCAAGACGCCGACTCTGGACCTGTCCATGGTCTGGCTCAGTCATGTCGATACCGACCCTGCCGAGCGCTGGTTACGCTCGCGCCTGGAAGCGTTCATGAGTGAACGTGCCGTTTTGCCACTGCCCGAATGAACAGGGCGACGCTGTGTTATATGTACGACCTGCCCAACTACTTACAGGATCTGACTCATGCCTCACCTGCACATGGAATACACCGCCAACCTGACTGATCTGAATGCCGATGTGGCATTGATGCGGTTGAACAATACGCTGGTGGGTTCCGGTCAGTTTGCCGAATTCGACATCAAGAGCCGCGCGGTCGAGGTCGACACGTTCAAGGTCGGTACGGCACTGGCCGAGCGGGCGTTCGTGCATGTGAAACTGGCGCTGTTGAGTGGTCGTTCCGCAGAGATCAAGAAACAACTGTCTGAAAGCCTGCTGGCGGTGGTGCAGGAGCTGTGTGAGTGGCCGACTGGCGTTGAAGTCCAGCTGTGCGTGGAGATTCTTGACATCGATCGCGATTCCTACAGCAAGACCGCCATCAGCAACTGAGTATCAGGCCGTTTCCTGCTCGATGCTGGTCTGGATCACCTGCTCTCGCAGCCAGGTGTTGGCGCTGTCCTGATCCGCGTCCTGGCTCCACTGCATATCGAGGGTGAAACCCGGCAAGCCTTCGGGCGCTTCACAGTGATTGAAAGTGTCTGCACCGGCCAGCAGTCGCTGGATGCGCCGGGGCAGGGTCAGGGCATAGTCGGTGCCGGTAATCAGTTTCAGCGCTGCACTGTAGCTGTTGGCGCGTGCGACGATCTGGCGCTGTTGTCCTTGCTGCGCAAGCCAGCCGTCGACCATGTTGGTGGCGGACGTCCAGGGTGTCGGGAACACGTGTCGACGTTCGACATAGGTTTGCAGACTCAAGCGCGGTTCCGCCGGCGTGGCGCGTTTGTCGAAAACACACACCAGATCGTCTTCGAGCAGCGTCCGGGATTTGAAGTCGACGTGACTGCGATGAAAGTGCGGGCCGAAGCACATCACCAGGTCGAGGCTTCCGTCGCGTAACGCTTCGGCAGGGATGTCGGCTTCGAGTTTGAACACATTGACCATCACTGGAAGATCGGCGAGGTCGAAGCGTTTCAGCAGGCGCGGCAGGATCAACTGTTCGAAATATTCCGGTGCGCAGATGTTGAAGGTCACGGGTTTCAGCCCGGGGTCGAACGTGGGTGGGCCGGCGTGACACAGGTTGATGCTTTCCAGGACTTTCAGCACGTGAGGGTACATCGTGCCGGCCTTGCAGGTGGGCTGCATGCCACCGGTGCGGGTATTGATGAACAGTTCGTCCCCGAAACAGGTGCGCAGTTTTTTCAGGCAGTAACTCACCGTGGACTGGCTGACGCAAAGCGTCTCGGATACGCCGGTGACGCTGTTTTGCTCGTACACGGCGACGAACACCATGAGGTCCTGCATGTCGAGTTTTCTAAGCGAATTACTGTTCAGCATCCATTGCGTCTCGCTGCGTCCCTTGCACTGACCGTGCGCAAGGATGAGCGAAAGATCCTAGCGGAATGAGCGAGCAGGGAGAATGCCTTGCAGGACGTTTCGCCCAGGCCCGTGTCAGCCCTGGACCATCGCCGACACGGCGCGGCGGCTGGACATCAACAGCGCGAACATGCCGAGGCCCACCAGTACCGCGCCGGCCATTTCCAGCGGCAGCGGCGTCTGGCGCCCCCACAGCCAGTGAAACAGGGTGATGAACAGCGTACTCAGGTAGATGTAGGAAATCACCGAGGACGGCGCGATCACGCCGATGGCCCGATGCAGCAGCCAAAACGTCGCCAGGGTGGCGAATACCGCCAGGTACATCAGCCAATAGAAATCGCTGAGCGTCAGCAATGATGCCGAGCGCCAACCGCCACTGAATCCACAGAACACCAGCAGAAACAGCGCACCGAACAGCATGTTCCAGAACGTCATGGGCACCGGCCCACGCCCCTTGAGGCTGTTGGCTTTCAGGCGCTGGCTGAGAGGGGCGTAGAGTGCCATCGCCAGGCAACCGACGCCGTACACCGTCAATGCATACGGCGATGGCAAATCGCCGGGGCCGGTGCCTTTCATGATCAGCAAAACCGCCCCGGCAGCGGCGAGCAGCATCGGCACAATCCGTTGTTTCAGGCGGCTGTCAGGTGTCAGCACGGCTTCGAAACCCAGGGTCATCAGCGGCACCAGCGTGAACATCGTCCCGGTGTTGACGGCCGAGGTGTAGCGCAATGCTTCGAACAGCGAACCGAAGTACAGTGCCAGCAGCAGGCCTAGTACCGCGTGACCGAGCAGCCCGCGAGCGGTCATGACAACATCGCCTTTGAACAGCAACAGCGGCAGGAACACCAAGGCACAAAACAGCAGGCGCAAACCGGTCAGCAGGATCGGGTCGATGGCCTGGCTGACTTGCGCCGCCGCGGAAAACGACACGGCGATCAACAAGGCCCAAAGCAGCATGCTGGCGTGAGCGGCGGCGAAACCGATGGTTTTCATGGCAGGCTCCGGATCAATGGATGTGGCGGGTGTAGTGCCTTGGGTTGAAGCGCAAAACCATCAACATCATCAGTGCCATGACCGCTGTCAGCGACCACCAGGCCCATTCAAAGCTGCCGAGCCGGTCGCGGATTATCCCCGCCAGCAGCGGCGACAGGCCGGCGATCAAGTAGCCAATGCCTTGAACGAAGGCGGTCAGGCCACCAGCGCGCAAGGGATTGTCCAGGTGATCCAGCGATACGATCAGACTCATCGGGAACAGGCCGCCAATGCCCAGCCCCAGCAGGCATGGCCACATCAGGCTCAAATGTTGTGGGCTCAGAATCAATCCGCAGAAACCGGCGATGATCAGTACAAGCAATACCATCAGCACGACACGGCGGTCGCGGCTGCGATTGGCGATGACGGGCGTCAGCAGGCCCGACAGCACTTCCATGGCGGTCAGAAATCCGAGCAGCAATCCGGCGTGCTGCTCGCTCCAGCCCTTTTCCACGTAGTACGGTGCCAGCCAGGCCAGGACACAGGTGTAGGACGCAGTGCCCAGGCCAAAGAAGATCGCGAGTAACCACGCGCGGGAATTGGCGAAGAACGAACCATTACTGGAAGCCTTTGAATCCCGTGTCGGCATCTCCGCCCGTTGGGTACCCCAGAGCAGCAATGCCAGCACGGCGAGAATCGCCCAGATCGCCAGGCCCATACGCCAGCTGCCGGTACGTTCCATCACCAGTGGCGCAAAGGAAGCACCCATGGCGGCACCGCCCATGATCGACGTGACGTAGAGTCCCATGCACAGGGCGACATTGTCGCTGAAGCGGGATTTGATCAGCGCTGGCATCAGCGCCTGGATCAGGGCTATCCCGATACCTGCCAGTACCGCGCTGAGAAGCAGCTCCGCAGCTGAATCAAGGAGCAACCGCGAAAGCGTGGCCACGCCGATGATCAGCAACGAGAACACCACCGTGCGCTGGTCGCCGAATCGCTGGCTGACGTGCAGGCCGACAAACATCGCCAGTCCCATGGCCGTCACCGGCAACATGGTCAGCAGTGAAGCCTGGCTGAAGCTCAGCGCAATGTCGTCGCGAATCGCCGAGAGCAGAGGCCCTACAGCGGCCATGGAAGGGCGCAGGTTCAGGGCAACCAGGACAATGCTGAACATGAACCAGAGGGCAGGGCGGGAAGTGGCTCGGGTGTTTTCCATGATCGGACCTTGAACAGTAGGGTTCCGATTAGGCGCGCGAGGCCTGGAGGCGGCAAATCAGAAATTCCGACGAAGTATTTAGAAATTAAATACAAGTCGCAGCCAAATGTTTAGTCAGGCCTTATCCAAGGTTCTTCAAATCCCGATTTAACGACTCAACCCATCGTGTGACGCTGCGGGTCATCTGTTTTCTGCGGTTCTCTCTATGGACGGTTGGCCAGTCGTAATCCACTTCAAGGCATCCATCGACGCTCGAGCGTCGAGCCTTCTTCGTCGATTCACGCCCGCCACCGCGCCAAACCTCTCTGCACTTCCTTCTGAACTGGCCTTCTGGGCGCTGTGGCATTGCCGCCATGCGCGCCCGCCGGATTCCTGCTTTTTCCGCTGATTGTTCCTACCTATTCCGGTTGATGCCGGGATTAACGTGCGGGTGCTTTTGCGTACCCGTCTGACACGGAAAAGAGAATTCCCATGAGTTGTGCCACGACCTCGTTTGCCACCAGGCTTGAAGCCCAGACATTTCTGGAGCAGAACCCGGACATTGAAATGTTCGAACTGTTCATCCTCGACAATAACGGAGTACCGCGGGGCAAGCTGCTGCATCGTGACGAGTTGCTGGCGGTGTATGAAAGCGGACGGCCATTGCCGAGCACCATCCTCGGCCTGACCATCAATGGCGATGACGTGGAGAACTCCGGGCTGGTCTGGGATGTCGGTGATATCGACTGTCGGGCCTACCCGATCAGCGGCAGTCTCACGCGCATGCCGTGGCGTCTGATACCGACGGCGGCCGTGCAGGTCAGCATGCATCCGACGGAGGGAATGCCCGCCACTATTGCCGATCCTCATCATTTGCTGGCGAAAGTCATCGAAGGCTTGCAGGCTGACGGTTATTACCCGGTCATGGCAGCGGAACTGGAGTTCTACCTGCTGGATCAGCAACGCGACAGCAATGGCCGGCCACAACCGGCACGGGATGTCGATGGCGGGCGTCCGCGCGGCACCCAGGTCTATGGTTTGCGCGAGCTTGAACAGATCGAGCCGTTCCTGGCCGATCTCTATAGCGCCTGCAAGCTCCAGGGGATCCCGGCGCGCACGGCCATTTCCGAATACGCACCGGGGCAAGTGGAAATCACCCTCGAACATCGCACCGACGCACTACAGGCGATGGATGAAGCGGTGCGCTACAAGCGTCTGGTCAAGGGGGTGGCGCACAAGCACGGCATGACCGCCTGTTTCATGGCCAAGCCTTTCGATGACCTGGCCGGCACCGGGATGCACATGCACGTGAGCCTGGCGGACAAGGATGGCAACAACCTTTTCGCCAGCGAAGCCCCGGATGGAACGCCACTGCTCAAGCAGGCCGTCGCAGGCATGCTCAGTACCTTGCTCGATTCGCTCTTGCTGTTCTGCCCCAACGCCAACTCCTACCGTCGATTCCAGGCCAACAGCTATGCGCCACTGGCGGCCACCTGGGGCGTGGACAATCGCACCGTGAGTTTGCGCGTACCGGGCGGGCCGGCATATTCCCGGCACATCGAGCATAGGATCTGTGGCGCAGATGCCAATCCTTATCTGGCGGCTGCGGCGATTCTGGCCGGTATGCATCGCGGTATCCGCGAACAACTCGACCCTGGTGCGCCGGTGGAAGGCAACGGCTACGCCCAGGCTGCGAGACTGTTGCCGACAGACTGGCTGACCACCTTGCGATCGCTGGAAGGTTCGAGTTGGGCCAAAGAAGCCTTCGGCGGGGAATTCCTCAGTGTCTACCTGGCGGTGAAACGCGCCGAATATCGCCAATTCATGGGGGAGGTCGGTGAGCAGGACTGGCGCTGGTATTTGCATCAGGCTTGAGTCGAAGCTGTACCGGAGCTGAACCATTCTCAAATAGTCTGGAAGTATCAGGCTGGTTTGTAAGCCAACTAATCGTTGGCTTCTTTTTCACGAAAAATTGATGGTTGGCTATCTAAAATTAGAGCTGTCTCGGTAAATGAAATTTTCACATTTGCCGAAGACACTTTTTCAGGACCCGCCGAATCTCATGCTTAAGATTAAAGCCGTGCGCCCCGAATGGGTGACGCTGATTGCCAGCGCATTTTTGTTAGTTGGCTTCAATTTTGTACTCTGGCAGCACCTGTTCGAAATCACCGCATCCGACGGCAAAGGCATCGTCATGCGCGTGGCCTTTGGGGTGATGATCTTCGCGGCCTTCAACATTGTGCTGACCCTGCTGGCATTCCGGCCGGTGCTCAAGCCGGTCCTGACCCTGCTGTTCATGATCAGTGCGGGCGTGGCGTATTTCATGAGCCAGTATGGTGTTCTGATCGACACCGGCATGTTGCGTAACTTCGCTGAGACCAATGCTACGGAAGTGCGCGACTTGCTGTCGCCAAAGTTGTTTGTTTTTATTGTGCTGCTCGGCGTTTTACCGTCTTGGCTGTTGTGGAAGACACCGGTTAATTATCGTCGCTGGCACCGTGAACTACTCAGTAAAGTTTTGGTGACTTTTGCCTCGGCAGCGGTCATTGGTGGTGTTGCACTGGTTAACTATCAAGGCCTGTCCTCGCTGTTTCGCAATCACCACGAGTTGCGCCTGATGGTGGTGCCAAGCAACTACATTGGTGCCTCGGCTGGTTTCTTGCGCGAGAAAGTAGCGAGCGCACAACAGCCCTTTGTCAAAATCGGTGAAGATGCCCAGCGCAATCCAGCCTGGCAAACTCACGGGCGCAAATCCCTGACGGTTCTTGTCGTGGGTGAAAGTGCCCGGGCGGAGAACTTCGGCATCCTTGGCTACAACCGTGACACCACGCCGAAACTGAGTAAGGAAGACGGCCTGATCGCCTTCACCGATGTGCATTCCTGCGGGACTGAAACCGCCGTATCGGTGCCTTGCATGTTCTCCAATATGGGGCGCAAGGACTACAACGCCAGCAAGGCAAAGAACGAAGAAGGCCTGCTTGACGTGCTCAAGCACGCGGGTATCGACGTGATCTGGCGTGACAATCAGTCAGGCTGCAAAGGTACGTGCGATCGCGTCACCATTCAGGACGTCAGCAATCTGAAAGATCCGGCGCTGTGCGCCAACAGTGAATGCCGCGATGAAATCCTGCTGCAGGGGCTGCAACATTTCATCGATACCCTGGACAAGGACACAGTATTGGTATTGCACCAGATGGGCAGCCACGGTCCGGAGTACTTCAAGCGTTATCCGAAAGAGTTCGAGCGCTTCACCCCGGTTTGCGAGAGTAATGCCCTGAACAATTGCAGTCGCGAAAGTATCGTCAACGGCTACGACAACACCCTGGTATATACCGACCATGTACTGTCGACCTTGATCGATCTGTTGCGCAGTAACCAGGACAAAGTGGATACCGCGATGCTGTATCTGTCGGACCACGGCGAGTCCCTGGGTGAATACAACTTGTTCCTCCACGGCACGCCTTACATGCTGGCACCCGAGCAGCAAAAGCATGTAGCCATGTTTGCGTGGTTCTCCGACAGCTATAAAAAGTCGTTTGCGGTAGATACCCGTTGCCTGCAACAGAATCGTGAAAAGCCCCTGAGCCAGGACAACTTGTTCCATTCGATGCTTGGCCTGCTGGAAGTCAACAGCAAGGTCTACAACCAGGATCTGGACATGTTTGCCGGATGTCGTGGTCCAGTGGTCAACGGTGTGTTGGCCAAAGATTGAGTGCACAGGTTTTGTTTCACACGGCGGCCGTTGACTTGCGGCCTGTAGAACTTTCATCAAGAGCCATTGCACATGTCCGCTCAGCCTCCATCCGCCATCGAGCTTGAGATTGCCCGGCGCTACGACCAGGAGCACGCGCGCGTCTGCCTTCAGCCGCAAGCGCCGGGTCTGGCCGGGCGTCTGGCGCTCTGGCGTGAGGAGCGTCTGGTGCGCAATGCGCTCAAGGTCGCCGGCGAGCCGGGCCTGATCCTGGATGTGGCCTGCGGTGTGGGGCGTTTCTGGTCGGTGCTGGCCGAGCATGCGAATCGGGTAATTCTCGCGACAGATCCATCTCAAGACATCCTTGATCACGCTCGCATCCATCACCCTCAGAGTTTGTTGAAGCGGATCAAGACCTTTCAAAGCTCGGCGTTCTCGATTGGCTTGTCGGAGAACGCGGTTGACTGCATTTTTTGCATGCAACTGTTTCAGCACCTCACCAACCCGGAACATCGTCTGGCGATGCTGGGCGAGTTTTACCGGGTCAGTCGCGATACGGTGATTGTCGCAGTGCGCCTCGACGGTCTTTTCAAGGCCGCGCGCTCGGGTGTGGAAGGGCCGTTACCGAGCAAGACCGAGGTGGAAAGCGAATTCAGGCAGGCGGGTTTCCGGTTGCTCAGCCATCAGGACTTTTTTCCGGGTTGCGCGCGGATGCGGATCTACGTGCTGGGTAAGACCAGCTAGCCCGACGTTGTCGGACTATTCTGTATGTCACGCAGTAATTTTCGCTAACGCTCTTGTTCAGTGGATGCGCGGAAATCGCCGGGGGCGATATATACTGCGCGCCATTCTTCAAGGGAGAGCCGTGTGGCCATCGATATTCACTGGATTCGCGACAACGATAGCCTCGGACGGTTGTGTGCCGAGTGGCAGCAGTTGCCATTCGTTGCCCTCGACACCGAATTCATGCGGGTCGACACCTTCTACCCGATCGCCGGCCTGCTGCAGGTCGGCGATGGCGAACGCGCCTACCTGATTGATCCACTGACCATCGATAACTGGCAACCACTGGCCGCGCTGCTGGAAACCCCAGCCGTGGTCAAAGTTGTCCACGCGTGCAGCGAAGACCTCGAAGTCTTGCTACGCCTGACCGGCAGCCTGCCGGCGCCACTGTTCGATACGCAGCTGGCTGCCGCTTACCAGAACCTCGGTTTTTCCATGGGTTATTCGCGGCTGGTGCAGGAAGTGCTCGGCATCGACTTGCCCAAGGGTGAAACCCGTTCCGACTGGTTGCAACGTCCGCTTTCCGAAACACAGATCAGCTATGCCGCCGAAGATGCCGTGCACCTGGCTGAAGTCTTCGTAAAGCTGCGGCCAAAGCTGTCTGACGAGAAGTACGCCTGGGTCCTGGAAGACGGCGCCGAACTGGTGGCCAACCTGCGCCGCGAGATCGATCCGTACGAGGTCTATCGCGATGCCAAGCTGGCCTGGAAGCTGTCTCGCGCCCAACTCGCCGTTTTGCGTGAGCTCTGCGCCTGGCGCGAAAAGGAAGCCCGCGCGCGTGACCTGCCGCGCAACCGGATTATCCGCGAGCATTCGTTGTGGCCGCTGGCGCGTACGCAACCGGATAACCTCGGTGCCTTGGCGAAAATCGAAGACATGCACCCGCGTACCGTGCGTCAGGACGGCGAGTTTCTGCTTGATCTGATCAAGCGCTCTGGCAGTGTGTCGCCTGATCAATGGCCACCAGCCGTGCCGGAGCCATTGCCGGTGGACGCTGCCGTGCTACTCAAACAGATGAAAGCCATCGGCCAGGCCGAAGCCGAGCGGCTGAACATTGCGCCGGAACTGATGCTGCGCAAGAAAACCCTGGAAGCGCTGCTCAAGAGCGGCTTTCCCAATGGTCCCTACCAATTGCCTGATTCGCTGCGTGGCTGGCGCCGCGAATTGATGGGCCAGGCGCTGCTCGACAGCCTGGCCACCGCCGGAGAACAGCCTTGAAACGTATTTGTTCCATCTACCGCAGCTCGAAGAAAAACGAAATGTACCTGTATGTGCTCAAGAGCGATGCTCTGGAACGTGTGCCGGATCCCCTGATGGCAGCCTTCGGCAAGGCCATCCACGCGTTCGATCTGGTGCTGAGCCCCGAGCGCAAACTGTCGCGCGAGGACATCACGGTCGTGCTGGAAAACCTCGACAAACAGGGTTATCACCTGCAAATGCCGCCTGCCGAAGACGAGTACATCGAGCACTTGCCGGAAGAATTGTTGCGTCGCAACGATCCGGTGTGAGCGGCAGACAGGCTCTGTTCAGAGTGGTTATGAAACACTGATTGATTTTTGCGATGGCAGCATCGACGGAGCACCGCTCTGTCGGCGGCCGTCTGTACCGTTTTTGAAAGGTTTGAAGCATGCGCGTCCTGATTGCTGAACACGACCACCCCGTGTACGCCCAACTGTTACGCGAGGCGGCACCGGACCTGGAGGTGCTGACCAGCGGTGATTCCGCCGAACTGGCCAGCCAGGCCGCCGATTGTCCGGTGTGGCTCGGCCAGCCAGATTTGCTGGCGACCCTGTTACGACAGGGCCATCAACCGCAATGGCTGCAATCGACCTGGGCCGGCATCACGCCGCTGCTGGCCGATGGCTTGCCGCGGCACTATCGGCTGACCCGTGCCGTCGGCATCTTCGGACAGGTCATGGCCGAGTATGTGCTCACGTATATGCTCGGTCACGAACGTGAAGTGCTGGCGCGACTGGTCAGCCAGGTCGAGCGCAAGTGGGACAGCCGCCATGGCCAGAGCCTGGCGGGGCGCAAGGTGTTGATCGTCGGCACGGGTGATATCGGTCAAAGTGTCGCGCAGTTCCTCGTGCCGTTCGGCGTCGAGTTGTATGGCGTTGCCAGCAGCGCACGGGAGCAGGCACCGTTTATCGAAGTCGGATCAATGGCGGATTTGCCGCGGCTGGTCGGTGAAGTCGATTACGTGGTCAATCTGCTGCCGAACACGCCGGACACCCACGATATCTACGACGCGGCGCTGTTCAAGCAATTCAAGCCGACCGGGTTGTTCATCAACGCCGGGCGCGGTGTGGCGGTGGTCGATGCGGATCTGGTGGATGCCTTGAAGGAAGGGCATCTGGCGGGTGCGGTGATCGATGTGTGCCGTCAGGAGCCGTTACCCCAGCGTCATCCATTCTGGACAGCCTGGGGCCTGCTGCTGACCGGCCACAGCTCGGCACCGACTTCGCCTTCGATGATGGTGAAGCTGTTTGTCGAGAACCTGCGGGCGTATCAGGCGGGAGAGGCGTTGCGCGGGGAAGTGGATTTCGATCGCGGGTATTGATTCACCGCTTGCTTGAAAATTGTACAGAACCTGTAGGAGCGAGCTTGCTCGCGATAGCGGTGGGGCAGTCAACATCGATGCTGGATGTGACGGCCTCTTCGCGAGCAAGCTCGCTCCTACAGGGGGCTAGCGGTTGGGCTTAGAGGGTGAAATCACCTTCAGCCGCCAACTCGCTCAATGGACGACGCGGGCTGGGTTCTTCACGGGCTTGCAGGTAATCCGCCAGGCTTGCCTTGTCCCCCAGCTTGCCCACCGCGACGGCGGCGTGCAGGGCGTAGCCTTCAGGAATGTTCAGCTCCTTGCGGGTCAGTTCCTGGTCGAAACCGGCCATGCCGTGGGTGTGCCAACCGCTCAGGCTCGCTTGCAAGGCCAGGTGACCCCAGGCGGAACCGGTGTCGAAGGTGTGCCACAGGGCCGGGGTTTCTTCGGTGGCGCCAGGCACGGCGAAGGTGGTTTTCGAGATCACGATCACCAGGGCCGAAGCATGTTGCGCCCAGCTGCGGTTGAATTCGTTCAGCAGGCCCAGGTAGCGCTCCCAGTTCGGCGTGTCGCGACGTGCGTATAGGAAGCGCCAGGGTTGCGAGTTGTAGGCCGAGGGTGCCCAGCGGGCGGCTTCGAAGAAGCTCAGCAGGGTTTCCTCTGGAATCGTTTCGCCAGTGAAGGCGCGGGGCGACCAGCGATCGGTGAACTGAGGGTGAATGGCGTAATCGGCAACGCGTGGGTTGGCACTCATCAAGAGATTCCTTGCTACGTTTGAAAGTGGGAGCGACGCAAAACCCTACTTGGCAGCGCAAAATCTGACAAGCCCGTTCTACCGACAGTCGCCAATGCTTGGCCCGCGGGCTTTCGGGCACTAGACTGGCTGCCTTTTCACCACCTGATGTCGATGCTCGAACCATGGCCGCCAAAGTAGAACCGTTCTGGATACGCAAAACCCTTGATCAACTCGATCGGGAGGAATGGGAGTCGCTGTGCGACGGCTGTGGATTGTGCTGCCTGCAAAAGCTTGAAGACGAAGACGACAACAGCGTTTATTACACGCGCATCGCCTGCAAATTGCTGGACCTGAAAACCTGCCAGTGCACGGACTATCCCAACCGTCGTGACTCTGTGCCGGACTGTATCCAGCTCACGCCGGGCAAGGCCGACGAATTCAAATGGCTGCCGCCGACCTGTGGCTATCGCCTGGTCAGCGAAGGCAAGGACCTTCCATTGTGGCATCACCTGGTGTGCGGTGATCGCGATGCTGTGCATCACGAGCGGATTTCCCAGTCCGGGCGCATGCTCGCCGAAGGCAGCGTGCCGGAAGATGATTGGGAAGATCACCTGATTTTCCGCGCGGGCTGACGGCCGAACGTATAACGTTTCACGAAGGAGTGTGTATGGCTGTGGGATGGCGGCAGGCGTGGGTCGTTGGACTACTGGTCGTGAACTCACCCGTATGGGCAGCGAACAAAGTCAATCTGGATTATCACGTACACCTGTTGCCCCAGAGCGATCAGGCCGAAGTGCGCCTGACGCTCGCCCAGGGTTCGGCGGTGCGCAGCCTGGATTTCGACCTCGGCGACGGCAGCCACTACAGCGATTTCAAGGCCGACGGCCAATGGCAACTGACCCCTGGCAAAACGGCGCGCGGTATCTGGCGTCCGACTGCCGACAAGGCCAGCCTGATTTACCGTGTGAATATCAGCCACGGGCGCAAGAGCGGCAGCTTCGATGCGCGCATGACGCCAAACTGGGCGTTGATGCGCGGCGACGATCTGGTGCCGGCTGCCAGACTCGATCAACAGGATGGCATCGAACTGGTTTCACGCCTTGAATTCGAGCTGCCCGATGACTGGAAAAGCGTTGAAACCGCGTGGCCACGGATTGGCCAGAACAAATTCCGTATCGATAATCCTTCCCGACTGTTCGACCGGCCCACGGGCTGGATGCTCGCCGGCCAGCTTGGCAGCCGCCGTACTCGTCTGGGCGAGACCGAAGTCACCGTCACCTCGCCGCTGGGGCAGGGTATGCGCCGTATGGATGTACTGACCTTGCTGAGCTTCGTCTGGCCGCAAGTGCAGGCGCTGTATCCGCGACACCCTGGCAAACTGCTGATCGTCGGGGCCAATGATCCGATGTGGCGTGGCAGCCAGTCGGCGCACGAGTCGATCTATCTGAACAGTCACCTGCCGTTGGTCAGCGAGAGCGGCTCCAGTGCGCTGGTCCGTGAGTTGGCCCAGATGTTCGGGCGGATCAACGGCGCCCAGCGCAGTGACTGGATCAGCGAAGGCTTTGCCGAGTATTACGCCATCGAACTGATGCGCCGGGCCGGCGGCATGAGCGATGAACGCTACGAGAGCGTGCACGGCAGACTGGTCAAGAGCAGCCAGAAAGTCACCACGCTGCGCGGTGAACAGATCAGCCCGGCGCAGGTGACCAGGGCAGTGGTGTTGCTGCAGGAACTGGATCGCGAGATTCGCCTGAAAACCCACAACAAGCGGTCGCTGGACGACGTGTTGCGCGGGGCGATGCAGCTGGGGAATATCGATACCCAGGCGTTTGTTCAGCTCAGCGAGAGCGTGATTGGTGGCTCTTCAAAAGTACTAAGTACCGAGTTGATCCAGTAACTCCGCGTTCGCTGGCAAGCCAGCTCCTACATCGGTTTTGTGAATGGCACAGTTCAAATGTAGGAGCTGGCTTGCCAGCGAAGGGGCCGGTTGCCTCAGTGAAACTCCCGGATCAAACCCCTGCTTTCGGCGATTTCAGTGAATCATTGCCGGTAACGGTCGCGGTTTTGGTCGCCGCCTCGGCATTGGCCTTCAACTGGCTCAGTTCTTCACCCGCCCGCTGGATTTTCGCCCGCACGTTGTTCATGTCCTGACGGCTTTTCTCCAGCAGGCTTTTCGCCGAACTGTGGCCGGTAATGCCGCGCGCCAGGGCCACGCCGCCGATGGCCACCTGGATCAGGCCAAAGATCCCGCCACGCCGCAGGCCCTTGCCCACCATCACCACGCCGCCGGCCAGGGAGCCGATGCGTTCCCAGCCCTGCACGTTTTGCTCGGAGGGGCTCTGGAACGGGGTGGATTCGATACGCTCGACGCGTTTGAGTTCGCTCATGGTCTGTCTCCAGGCTTGGGTGATCGATAGTCAAGCTGACAGCCAGGGCGGGCAGCTCGTTCAATCGGATGTGCGGCGATTAGCGGAATTTTGGCCCGGAGCGGGTATTGAGCCCCTTGGACATGCGGTCGTAGAGCACGACGTTGACCGTGGCGGCCAGGTTCATGCAACCGGTGGTCGGAATGTAGACCACGTCTTCGCACCAGTCGCGAATCTCTTTATCCAGCGATCCGTCTTCCGGGCCGAAGATGTAGAGCGCGCGATCCGGGTGGGTGTATTCCGGCAACGGGCGAGCGCCTTCGACCAGTTCCACGGCGACCGGCACACAGTTGAGCGGCAGGATTTTCTTCAGGTCGTCGATGCCGATCAGTGGGATATCGTAGTGCACGCGCTTGGTATCGGTGACGAAGTCGGCGGCGCGCTCATAGCGCTTGCCGGTGTAGAACACCGACGCCACGCCATAACAGCCAGCGGCGCGCATCACCGAACCGACGTTCTCCGGTGATTTGGGGTTATACAAACCAATGCAGCTGTACCGTTTGTCTGCCACGAGCGGGGTGCCTTTCGGGAAAAAAGCGCGATTATACGGGGATTGGGCGGCAGCGGTCAGTTCGGAGATTGGCGGTGTCAGGACTATTGCAATCGCGAGCAAGCTCGCTCCCACAGTTGACCGAGGTGTCCTGACGGACGCAGAACAATGTGGGAGCGAGCTTGCTCGCGATGAGGCCAGTTCAGGCACTGAAGATTTTTAATCTTCCTTTTTCATCAACCCCGCCAACGCCGCAAACGGATTGTGCGTGGCCTTGGCGATTTTCGGCGTGCTGAGGGAGCCTTCGTCGAAATACTGCTGGTCGGTATAACGCGAGTGTTCGTTATCGTGGCAGTACAGGCACAACAACTCCCAGTTCGAGCCGTCCTGCGGGTTGTTGTCGTGGTTGTGGTCGCGGTGGTGCACCGTCAGTTCGCTCAGGCGCTTGCCGGAGAACTCACGGGCGCAGCGGCCGCAGACGTGCGGATACATCTTCAGGGCCTTGTCGCGGTAGCCCATTTCCTTGTCGCGCTGGTTGTCGGCGAGGATGCGATCCAGCTTCGAAGTGTTGGTCGGGGTGGACGAACTCATGGGTTCACCTTTGTAAAATGACTAATGACGGTATTAAGCGAAGTTTAGCTCAGCCCTTGAGCTTCTCGGCAATCCAGATGGTGTGGCGGGTGCCCTTGTCGCCATGGGCGAAGACCTGCACTTCCTCGGCCTTGAAACCGGCTTTCTTCAGTTTGTCGGAAAATTGCCGGTCAGCGCTGGCCGACCAGACGGCCAGCACACCTTTTGGTCTCAGGGCCTTGGCGCAGGCACTGAGGCCACCGGCGGAGTACAGCCAGCTGTTGGCTTTCTGGGTCAGGCCTTCGGGGCCGTTGTCGACGTCGAGCATGATCGCATCGAAACCCTGGGGTTCGGCTTGCAGGACTTTGGCCACGTCTTCCATGCGAATCACCGTCCGCGGGTCGAGCAGCGGATTGCCAGCCTTCTCGCCCAGTGGTCCACGATTCCACTCAACGACACCGGGAACCAGTTCGGCGACCACCACTTCGGCAGTCTTGCCCAAGTGCTTGAGCGCCGAAGCGAGGGTGAAGCCCATGCCCAGGCCGCCGATGAGCACCCGTGAATTCGGTCGACCGGCGACTTTGCGACACGGGATTTCGGCCAGAGCATCTTCGGAGCCATGCATGCGCGTATTCATCAATTGCCCGCCATCGCCCCCCTGGATCTTGATGACAAAATCCTCGCCGTATTCGAACAGGCACAGGGCACCGCCGTTTTCAGGAATGGGGGTGGTGTCCAGCAGAACGAAACGTTTCATGGGGCTCACTTGAAGAAAATTGGCAGAACACGGGAGGGCAAACAGACGCAGTTGGGAGTAGCCTGTTTATGACGACAAGGTCAACGGAGCCATTGATGAAGCGCACCATTCTAACGGTCATTGCCCTGGCCGCGCTCTCGATAACTGCAGTGCCGGCTCAACAGCTGCAATCGATTCCCGTCAGCCCCGCGCCGATGCCCGGTTCGCCCGGCACCGCGACGCCCACGCCATACCCGCAAATCAGCCCGGCGCCTTTGCCTAAAGTCGGCCCCGGCAGTAGCGGTCCGCCGTTGGTGCCGATTGAAATGCCGAGCCCGCCGACCAAGGACCAGCCGATACCGGGTCTTGCGCCCAATCCGCCGAAAGCCAAATCGCCGGGCGGCTAGACCTGCTGTGAAAGCAGTTGGCCGTCGGCCATGCGCAGGCGTTTGGACAGGGAAACGGCGAGGGCGCGGATGATCTTGGCGGCGATTTTCGGTGCGTCGTTGAGCATCTTTTCCAGCGAGTCCTTGCCCAGGTTGAGCAACTGGCAGTTGCTTGCGGCCACGCAACTGGCCGAGCGCCGTTCGCCGTCGAGCACGGCCATTTCGCCGAACGAGCGGCCGCTGCGCAACGTGGCGATGGTGACGCGTTGCCCGCCGGCGGTGGTTTTCTGCACTGCCACCTGACCGGTGTGGATGATGCACATGAAGCTGCCGGCATCGCCCTCCTGGAAGATCTCCTCGCCCTGGGCAATGGTGCTGATACTGAAGTAGCCCGAAGCCGCGACGAAGTCCGCCGGCAGCAGTTGATTGAACAGGCCGCAATCCATCAGCCAGTCGCGAATTTCGTTGTTCAGAAAGGTTGGTTCTGACATGTCGTGCGGTCTTTTTTGTTGTCTGGTTCGGTTCCGGATATGAATTCACCGCACACCCTGTAGGAGCTGCCGCAGGCTCGGGCCGCGTTCGGACGATCTTTTGACTTTGATATTTCAAGATCAAAAGATCGCAGCCTGCGGCAGCTCCTACATGGGTCAGTGTTGTGTCGGCTTCCTGTGTTCGGAACTATGACCCGCACACCCAGCCAAGTTCCTCAGGCAATGCCCAAAACCTTGAACAAAAATGCATATTCGAGTGCTACGTCACGCAATCCCTGATATCGACCGCTCATCCCGCCATGCCCGGCACCCAGTTCAGTCTTGAGCAGCAGGGGATTGCTGTCGGTCTTGGTCGCGCGCAATTTCGCCACCCACTTGGCTGCTTCCCAATACTGCACACGGCTGTCGTTGTAACCGGCGATCACCAGAGTCGCCGGATAAGCTTGTGCGGTGACGTTTTCGTACGGGGCGTAGGCCTTGATCCGATCATGGACGGCCGGCTCTTCAGGGTTGCCCCACTCGTCGTATTCCGTGACGGTCAATGGCAGGTCAGGGTCGAGCATGGTGTTGAGTACGTCGACGAACGGCACTTCGGCGATGGCGGCGCCAAACAGCTCCGGCCGTTGATTGAGCACCGCGCCGATCAGCAAGCCACCGGCGCTGCCGCCGCTGATCGCCAACTGCGGTGCAGTGGTGAAGCCCTGGGCGATCAGGTGTTCGGCGCAGGCGATAAAGTCGCTGAAGGTGTTGTGCTTGTGCTCCTGCTTGCCGGCGCGATACCAGGCTTCCCCCAGTTCGCCACCGCCACGCACGTGGGCAATGGCAAACGCCATGCCGCGATCCAGCAGGCTCAGGCGCGCGTGGGAAAACCACGGGTCGAGGCTTTCGCCATAGGCGCCATAGCCGTAGAGGTACAGCGGCACGGGTTTGCCGAGGTCTGCACGCTTGATCACCAGGCTGATGGGCACTTGCGTACCGTCCGGTGCAGTGGCCCACAGGCGCTGGCTGACGTAGGCATCGGCATCGAACGGGCCCAGCACCGGAGTTTGCTTGAGCACTTTCTGCTCGCCAGAGGCCAGGTCCAGTTGGCGGATTTGCGCCGGACGGTTCAACGCTTCGTAGCGCAGGCGAATCCGCTCGCTTTCGAACTCCAGGCTGTTTTGCACGTGCAGGCTGTAGGCCGCATCCGGCAGTTGCACGCGATAGGGCGCCAGGCCTTGCGGGTGAACCTCAATGACCGGCAAGCCGCCGACCCGCAGGCTGAGGGTCATGGCCCCGGTGTTCAGGCTGATGCCGTCGATCATCACCGTGTCACTGTGGGGGATCAGGTTCTGCCAGTCGGCTTCGGTGGGCGCGGCACCGGTATCTACAGCGGTGTACAAGGCGAAATTGATGCCGTCACGGTTGCTGCGAATGAACCAGGTCCATTGACCGTCGAGTACGCCGTGGTCGACGTCGTACTCATGATCCTCGACCCGTGGCGCGATGCAGGTAAAGGCTTGCTGCGGCTGGTTGGCGTCGAGGACCCAGGCTTCGCTGGTGGTCTTGCTGCCCACGGACAGCAGCAATTGCTGCTCGGAGCTTGAACGGTAGCAATGCATGAAGAAGCGCCCGTCCGGCTCATGGAACACTTCTTCGGCCGCCGTGCCGTCCAGTCGATAGCGATACAGCTTGTGCGGACGATGGGTGTCATCCAGTTCGCCAAAGAACAGCGTCAGGCTGTCGTTGGCCCAGGTCATGCTGCCGTCGCAGTCCTGGAATTCCAGTTCACTGACACGGCCGTCGGACAATTCCTTCACGAACAGCGTGTAAATCTCCTCGCCACTGGAGTCGATGCTGTAGGCCAGGCGCTGGTTATCCGGGCTGATGCTGAACGCCCCGAGCGAAAAGAAGCCGCCATTGGCCAGTTCGTTCGGGTCCAGCAGTAGTTGTTCGCGGCTTTCGTCGAGGGTCAGGCTGTCATCGGCCGGACGCGGGCAGCGGTAGTGCCGGGCGTACTCATCGCCCGCCGTGGTGCGGGTGTAATACAGATACGGTCCCCACGGCGAGGGCAGGGACAGATCGGTCTCGAGAATCCGCCCCTTGATCTCTTCGAACAGGGTTTCACGCAGCCCGGCCTGGTCGGCGGTTTGCGCTTCCTGATAGCTGTTTTCGGCCTTGAGGTAGTCGAGCACTGCTTCGGTGTCGCGCTCTTGCAGCCAGGCATACGGGTCGGAGCCATCAGCCATGTGGGCAATCGGAGCGTCGTGAATGTTGGCGGATAGGGGCATGAAGGGCTCTCGAACAGTGTACGGAATAGGGGCTTGGCAACCGGTGGGAGCGGGCCGCGCCCAACAGTCAGGCATTGATGCAGCCTGACGGGCGAAAAGCCGTTATCATAAGCGCCTCTTTGCCTGCCTTGCCATGGACACCATGACCGAGAACGACTATCTGATCGCTTGGGGCCTCTACGCCTTCGCCGCTTTGGGCTGCCTGTTGGTGTGGATGCGCTTGACCCGCTGGATGTGGCGCTGGCTGCGTGAGCCGCTACGGCTGGCCATGGCCGTGCTGCTGTTCAGCCCGACCATCATCGACCCGGTCAAGGATAAAGTCGCACCGGCCGTCGCCATTACCGCCCTCGACCTGCTGTTCAAGGTCGGCAACAACGCCTGGCGGGCGATTTCCGATCTGTTCATGTACGGCATGATCGCGTTCGGCCTCTATCTGGTGCTGGTGGCGATCCGTTTCCCTATCGAGCGCGCCTCCAACGCCCGCAAGGAACAGGCTGCCGCGGCCAAAGCCGCCGTGCGCGCCGAAGAACCCGAAGATGATCAACCGTTCGGCGGTGCCGGCGATGATCGTTACGGTCGTCCACCGGTGCCGAGCAATCCTCAGCGGATGCGAGTCGAACCCCGTCTGTAACCTTGCCCCTGCGATTGAGCGAGAGTCCGAGCATGTGTGAGTTATTGGGCATGAGCGCCAATGTCCCGACCGATATCGTGTTCAGCTTCACCGGGCTGATGCAGCGCGGCGGACGCACCGGCCCGCACCGCGATGGCTGGGGCATTGCCTTCTATGAAGGCCGTGGGCTGCGACTGTTCCAGGATCCGGCGGCAAGCTGCGAGTCGGAAGTCGCGAACCTGGTGCAGCGCTATCCGATCAAGAGCGAAGTGGTGATCGGGCACATCCGCCAGGCCAACGTCGGCAAGGTCTGTCTGTCCAACACGCATCCGTTCGTCCGTGAGCTGTGGGGGCGCAACTGGTGTTTCGCCCATAACGGCCAGTTGACGGATTTTCAGCCAGTGGCCAGTTTCTACCGCCCCGTGGGTGATACCGATAGCGAAGCGGCGTTCTGCGATTTGCTCAACCGTGTGCGTGCGGCGTTCCCCGAGCCGGTCGAGGTCGAAGCGTTGCTGCCGGATCTGGTGGCCGCTTGCGCCGAATACCGCAGCAAAGGCGTATTCAACTGCCTGCTCAGCGATGGCGATTGGTTGTTCTGCTATTGCTCGACCAAACTGGCGCAAATCACCCGTCGCGCACCGTTTGGCCCGGCGCGCTTGAAAGATGTCGACGTGATCGTCGACTTTCAGGCCGAAACCACGCCGAACGATGTGGTTACCGTCATCGCCACCGAACCCCTGACCGAAAACGAAACCTGGACCCGCTACGAACCGGGTCAATGGAGCCTGTGGCGGCGCGGCGAATGCGTCAGCCAGGGCCAGACCGAATAAGGATTCAATCCCCCATGTTGCTCAGTTATCTACGGCTGGTGTTGTTTGCGGCGGGCCTGTTGATCGGTGTCCAGGTTCCGGGCTTCATTAGTGATTACGCCAAGCGGGTCGAGGCGCATCTGATCGAGGCGCAGACCGGGTTGAGCGGGTTCCAGAACACCGCGAATCAGTTCTTCAAGGGCGATATGCAGGCACTGGTGGCCCATTACCGCGTCAGCGAAGACCCGATCTTCCGCAGCGATGCCGACAGCCTGAGTAACCTGTTGACCCGCCAACTGGCGCTGGACAAGCAATTCCAGGCGATGCAGGGCCCGTGGTACATCCGCTTCCTGCAAGTGGTGCTGGCTGCCGATCCAGACATTCGCAAGGAAACCTGGAATGGCTACAGCTACCAGATCCTGTTGACGCCCGAGGCGATGGTCTGGGGCATGAGCGGCGCGTTGCTGCTGTCGTTCGGGATCGAGTGCCTGTTCCGTCTGATCGACTGGGTGGTGCTGGGCGGCAAGCGTCTGCGCCAGAGCCGGCCGATCGAAGAGCGGGATTTGCGCGGTTTGTAACACCGTCGAACGTCAAGGAGCCGGCAAGCCGGCTCCTTGCTGGATTACCAATCAATCGAATAGGTCATGCTCAAGGTACGGCCTTCGGCGTTGGGGAATGGCGCTCTGGCGTTGGCCTGGGCGAACAGGTTGACGTACGTGCGGTTGGTCAGGTTGTACACCCCGCCTTCCAGGCGACCGACCGGCAAGTACACGGAGCCGAGCAGGTCCACCAGCGTATAGCCATCGATGTCGCGCCCGTTGTTGTCCTTGGCGGCAGCGTCGTAACTGGACAGGTGCATGCCTTGCAGGCGCAGGGTGTAGTCGTCTTCGGCGTAGCCGACGAACAGCGTGGTTTTGGCCGGTGAAATGCGTGTCGCCGGCAGATCGATCCATTTCCCGTTCTGCTCGGTCTCGCCTTTGGCCCAGGCATAGGTGCCACCCACCGACCAGTGATCGGTCGCGAGGTAGGTCAGGCTGTTTTCGATACCGCGAACCCGCTCCTTCTGGTTGATCAGACGCAAGACACGGTCATTGGCATCGTAGAACTGAGTCACGTCCGAGGTGTTTTCATAGACGGTGACGTCGGCCTGCCACCGGTCCCAGTCACCGCGCCAGCCCAGCTCGTAGCTGTCGACCTTGATGGCCTGGGCGTTGAGGCTCTGGATGTCGAAGGTGCTATTCACGTCACGCAAGAAGCGCTGGATGTCCGGCAGCGAAAACCCCTGGCTGTAATTGGCGAAGACGTCCTGATGTTCGCTCAGATGATAGACCGCGCCCAGGTTATAGAGCGTCGCGTCGTATTTGAGGGTGTCACCGGGCAGGATGGCGCGTACGCCGGTCTGGACGATCTGACCGTAAGCGATGCTGTCGGAGACCTCGCTTTCGATCCATTCGCGGCGCACACCGCCACGCAAGGTCCAGTCTCCGATGTCCCAGGACATCTGCCCGAACAGCGCCTTGGTGGTGGTTTCGATATCCGGGCCCATCTCGTAAGTGGTGCCGGTCTTGGTGTAGGTCAGCCCATTGAGGGTGTATTGGTCACCGCGCTGACGGGAGCGTTCGTGATCATAGTCGGCGCCCCAGACCAGGTTGCCTGTGGCGCTGCCGATGGCCGGCAACGGCGTGTCGATGGCCGCACGCAGGCCGTAGACATCCTGCACGCTGTTGTTGTCGGCGATCCCGGCCTTGCCCCGCGACAGGTCCGGGAAGAACAGCGCGTCGGCCCGGCGCCAGTAGCTTTCCAGTTGCAGGCCCTGGCCGTAGAAGTCGTTGTCGGTGTAGTTGAGGTTGGCCGCCTGGTTATGGGTGTAGGGCTGGTCGTCGAGTTTCAGCCCTTTGACCGCCACGGCCTCTTGCAGGTTTTTCGGGTCTTTTGTGTAGCCAGTGTCCTGCTGGTCCTTGTAGTCCTGCAGCGACAGGCTGAGTTTTTTATCGGCATCCAGTTCGTAACCGAAACGACCTTGCAGGTCATAGGTGTCGGTGTCCATGTTGCTGCCCTGGGACGTGTCCTGAGGGATGCGATTGCCGTTGCCGTCGTACTGATCGTTGCGCTGGGTCAGGTCGGCGGACAGGTACCAATCCAGGGCATCCTTGCGCCCGGTCGCACTCTGAAAGGCCTCGTAGGCGAAACCCTTGCTGTTGAGGTTGTTGCCGGTGGTCAGGCCCAGTTTGCTGCTGTAGGCAAGGTCCTGACCCTGATTGCGCTTGGTGATGATGTTGATGATGCCGCCCGAAGCACCGGCACCATAAATGCTGCTGGCGCCGGAAACCACCTCGATGCGTTCGATACTGGCCGGTGCGATGCTGTTGAGCTGGCGGAAGTTGTCCCGCGTGGCGTTCTGCGACACGCCGTCGATCAACACCAGCATATTGCGCCCGCGCAGGGTCTGGCCGAAGTTGCTCATCCCGCCGCTGGACGGCGCCAGGCCGGGAACCAGTTGCCCCAGAATGTCGGAGACCCGACGCCCGGCGCCACTCTGTTGGCGGATCTGTTGTTCGTCGATCACCTGGACCGAGCCTGGAATCGAGGCAATGGTCGCTTCGCTGCGCGTCGCGGAAACGACGGTGGCCTGCATGTTCAATGTGCCGGGTTGCTGGTCGGTGTCCTCGGCCCAGGTCTGGGCGCTGAAGGAGCCGAGCAGCGGAATCATCAAAGAAAGTTTGGTTCGGGTCATGAGTGGGTCTTTTTTTTAGTCGTGATTAGTGTTGGTAGACAAGATTGCGGGGGCAGGTGTGGTGGTGAATGAGCGCACCCAGCGGATCCCGATGGCGGCCAGTGCGTAGGTCAACGCCACCAGCCAGAAACTGTGGGCCAGCCCGACCAGCCCCATGCCGATCCCGCCGAGGACGGCACCGAGCAGAGCGCCAGCCTTGGCCGCGCTGTTGCCCAGGCCGAGGGCAAAACCCTGCTGGCTTGAAGACACGGTGTTGGCGATCAGCGCATAGGCGACGGGGAGCAGTGCGCCTTGCCAGATGCCCCAGACCAACCGGCTGACGAGAAAACCCAGCCATTCGCTGGCCAGTGCTGTGGCCGCGAGCGTCAGGGCGCAGAGCCAGGCAACGCCTTCGATGACACGCAAGGTGTAAGCCGGCTGCCAGCGGTCGAACAGACGCCCCCACAGCGGAGCGGAGATGGCCAGGGTCGCGGCGCTCGCCGCGTAAGTAGCGCCGATCAGCCAGCCCGGCGCGCGCAGAATGTCGGCGACGTACAGCGCGTAGAAGGGTTGCGGCATCATCTTTGCGGCTTGAATCAACACGATCACCAACAGGATTCCACCGAGCCAGCCTTTAGGCAGGGCCACTGGCGCAACCGGTTTCTTCGTCGAGGTTCGCGCCTTGTCGGCCGGCAGGAAAAAGCTCCCCAGTGCACACAGCAGGCAAATCGCCGACGCGCCATAACAGAGCAGGGCAAACCCCGAGATGTCCATCAGCCAGCCGCCCAGCACCGGGCCGATCAACGAGCCGACGGCGGTCGCCGATTGCAGACGGGCCAGGGTGTGACCGCGCCGGGAATTGTCGCAGCAGGCCAGGGCATAGGCTTGCGCGGCGGCGAGAAATCCTGCCAATGCGCCTTGCATCACGCGAATGCCCACCAGCAGCCACGGGTCGAGGGTAATCGCCGCCAGCCCTTGGCACAGCGCAAGTGCCAGCAACGCCCGAACGATCATCGGCTTGTGCCCGGTGCGATCACCCAACCGCCCCCACGCGGGCGTCAGCAGCATGGCCGCCAGCATCGGGCCGGCATAGACCAGCGCCGATAGCAGCGAGGTGTAGCCGGCGCCCTCTGGCCCAAGCAGATGCTGGATCTGCAAGGGCCAGAACGGGCCGCTCATTTCCATGGCACCCATGGAGACAAACTGGATGACGATCAGCAGCCGCAACGCACGACCATCAGCGAGCATCGGCGTTGGTTCGCAGCGGATTACTCAGGCGTCCGACGATGTCGGCGTGGCTGTCGTGCAAGCGCATGCGCATGAACGATTTGGCCGGCCAATCCTGTTCCAGCAAGGCCTGGCGCTCGCTTTCCCAGCGTGCCGGTTCGACGTGCTCGCGCACACTCTCGAAGCACTGTTCGACGTGCATGGCCAAGCGCTCCCAAAGGCTGTTTTCCGGCACATTCCAGTGGCGGGCACAGAGCAACGTCAACTCACCGAGGTGGCACATGAACGTGGTGTGCAGGAGCTTGTCGCGGACAAAACCGGCGTCGTCGTACAGGGTCATTTCCGGATCGTGCAGCTGGATATCCAGACCCTTGGCGTGCAGGGTTTTGCGATCGATGCGAATGTCGCCGAAGTCACGCAGTAACAACCGATTCAACCGCCCGTCAGCGCCCATCACCATGAAGCTGTTTTGCTGGTGCGCTTCGAACGCCACGCCATACATCAGGTAGATGCCCAGCAGGCTCGGGACGGCAATCGACAGGTAATCATCGAAGAACGCCAGCATGGCCTCGCTGTCGTCACGGCCCTGAGCCAGTTGCACCCAGTCACGCAGCAACGGTTGTTCGAATTCATTGACGGCGAACAGGCTGCCGACCGGCACGGCCAGTTCGCCTTCTTGCAGCAGGGTCAGCGGGTTGTCGCGGTACAGCACAGCGGCATGCCGGGACAGTTCGTCATTGGCCGGTTGTGGCGCGTAGTGCACGCCGATGCGCTCCGGCACGATGTTCAGCAGACGCTGAATCTGCGGTTCATGATCGAGAATCTGCAATATCAGTTGGCTGATGCGCGGACCCATCCGGGCCGAGCGCGGCGACACGGTGCGCTGCACGCTGGTCAGACGCAAGGCCACCGGCAGTTTGACCATCGGCGCAACGCGGCTGGCCTCTGGTAGGACCGTGCGGAAGGACATTGTCGGGTGGCCGGTGAAGGCAACGATGTCGGTGACGATCAGCAGGTTGTCGGCGATCTCGTTGGCGAACGAGTTGGGCAGTTCTTCATTGACTTGCCATGGGTGCGACGGCAGCGGGAGGTAGTCCGTTGCCTCCAGGCCCCGTTGCTGCAAATGGCGCTGCAATTGTTCGGCGGCCTGCGGGAAGTGGCCCTGCCACCAGTCCCAGTAATCGGCGGTGCCGGCCAGTGACTCGACGTGGGCGTACTGTCGGTGCAGGGCGCACAGCACAATCGGAAAACTCGCTTCGAATTCCGGCGAGAAAGCGATGACCTGCGCAGCGCTCAAGCCCAGTTTGGTCTTGTAGTTCGGATGCCAGGGATGGCCGAGCGTGCCCCACTGTTCGAGCAATGACGTCGGGTTCTGGTGGTCGGGGCTGGCTTTGAGCCAGGCGAAAAGATTGTCGTTGTGCTCGGTGTCGATCTGCTCTCTCAGGCGCTCGGTCCATCCATGGTGGAACGCCAGGCACAGGGTGTCGTTGCTGTAGCTATCGTCCAGCTCGTGGGCCAGACGTTCCAGTACCTGCGGGGAGGCGGGCGGGTTGAGCTGAGTGCTGAGGTGAGCGAGCAGTTCACTGGGCAACTGGATTTTGTGCGGCAGGCTGTCGGGGGTGTGCAGGACGATGCTGCCACGCACGTCCCAGCTGTTCATTCTTCCGCCCGTCAGGTGGTCGAAGCAAAGCTGCATACCGTCGCCAAGCGGCAGCCAGCAACGGCCGTTGTTGTCGTATTCACAGACGTCGGGGTTGATCAGGCCTTCGCGAAACAGCGCCTGGATCAGGCGTTGGAAGCAGCGCTGGGCGGCAGGCTCCAGGGCATTGCTCAAATGGTCGAGGGTGATGCGGTGGGACTGGAAGGCAGGAGTGCCGAGGGCTTCGCTCCAGTTTGAGAGCAATTGCTGCTGTTTTTGCGTGTAAGCGCGCATCAAGTCCGACTCCTTCTGGACAGTGGTTTAACTGAATGCGCGCAGAGAATACATTTTTCAAATAATAATGCAAATGATAGTAATTCCTACTTGTGGTGTGGAAAACTCCTTTTCAGAGGCCGGCCAGGGGTTTGCTCAAGACCATGTAGCGCTCTCCCACCTTCCGCGCATACTCCTCCAACACCTGCTGACACAAGGCCACAATCTCCTCGACCCACTCAACGCCCACCCGCCACGACACCACCACCTGCAAGTCGGGTGGTCGCTGATCGATGTCCAGCAAGGTCAATTCGCCACGCGCCAGTTCCTCGGCCACCAGCACCGGCGGCAACGCGCCGATGCCAAAACCGTCGCGCAGCAGCCGGGTAATCGCCGACACCGAGTTCACGCAGTTCAACCGTGGCGTCATCACGCCATTGGCCTGCATCAGGGCGAGCACTTCCTGATGCGGGTGGGAGTTTTTCGAGTAGGTAATGATCCGCTCTTTCGCCAGATCGGCGACGCCAGAATACTCACGGTTGTACAGGGAATTGCTGGCCACAATCCAGCCCATGGGGTGGCTGGCCAGTTCCAGGCTGCGCACGCTTTCCTGGCGCAGCAGGTCGGTTTGCAGGATCACGTCGAGAAAGCCTTTTTGCAGCTGATCGCAGAGATTGAGCGAGGTATCGGCCACCAGCTCGATTTCCACCAGTGGGTAGTGATCGGTCATCTGCGCCACCAACGGGCTTAGCCAGGTGTGGATCACCGTGTCCATCACGCCAATGCGCACCCGTCCGGCCTTGCTCGAACGGGTCTCGATCGACTGCTTGAGTGCCTGCATGGTGTCCATCATCTGCTCTGCGTAATCGAGCACTTTGAGGCCTTCGGGCGTCAGGCTCACGCCGCGCGAATCCCGCAGAAACAGCTTTACCCCGAGCTCGCCTTCAAGCACCGCAATTCGGCTGGAAATCGAGGCCTGAGTGGTGAAGAGCTTGTCGGCGGTCAGGCGAAAACTCTTGAGTCGGGCGACCCAGACGAAGGTCTCGAGAAACTTCAGGTTCATGGGATAAAGATTTCTTATGGCTAAGGCGGGTTTTTATTAGTTGGACGCAGCAGGGGCGCGCGTCCAAAAATCGACGCATCCGGTTCCCACGATAGGCGTCGTCGGGGCTCAGAACAATACCAATAAAATCAGCGCGGAGATTTGCCATGAGTGCGCCCGACACCACCGCCACCCCGAAAGCCTCGGCCCGTCCGGGACCTTTCGACTGGTATCGCAACATCAATCAGCAGGAACGCCGCACCTTCTGGAGCTGCAAGATCGGCTATGGCCTGGACGGCATGGACACCCAGATGCTCAGCTTCGTGGTGCCGACCCTGATTGCCATGTGGGGCATCACCACCGGCCAGGCCGGGCTGATTCACACCAGCACGCTGATCGCTTCGGCCATCGGTGGCTGGGTGGCGGGGATTCTCTCCGACCGCATTGGTCGTGTGCGCACCTTGCAACTGACGGTGCTGTGGTTTGCCTTCTTCACCTTCCTCTGCGGCTTTGCCCAGAGCTACGAGCAACTGCTGATTGCACGGACCCTGATGGGATTCGGTTTCGGCGGTGAGTGGACGGCCGGCGCGGTGCTGATCGGCGAGGTGATTCGTGCCCAGGACCGTGGCAAGGCCGTTGGCATGGTGCAGTCCGGCTGGGCGCTGGGTTGGGGGCTGACCGCGATTCTGTATGCGCTGCTGTTCTCGGTATTGCCACCGGAGGATGCCTGGCGTGCGCTGTTCATCCTCGGCATCGTGCCGGCGATCTTCGTGATTTTCGTCCGCCGTCTGGTCAAGGACCCGGAAATCTATCGTGAAGCCAAAGCGAAACAGGAGCCGGGCAACCCGTCGAAGTTCTACGAGATCTTCGCCCCCGGCATGCTCTTCACCACGATTCGCGCTTCGTTGCTGACCACCGGCGCGTTGGGCGGCTACTACGCCATCACTTCCTGGTTGCCGACTTTCCTGAAGAACGAACGCGGTTTGAGCGTACTCAATACCAGCGGTTATCTGGCGATGGTGATCGTTGGTTCCTACGTGGGTTATGTCATCAGCGCCTATTTGACCGACATCCTGGGACGTAAAAAGAACTTCATCCTGTTCGCCGTGGGTTCGTTCACCATTGTGTTGCTGTACACCCAACTGCCGGTCAGCAACGGCGTGATGCTGTGGCTGGGCTTCCCGCTGGGTTTCTTCGCCTCGGGGATTTTCAGTGGTATGGGTGCATTCCTGACCGAGTTGTTCCCTACACGCATTCGCGGTTCGGGCCAGGGTTTTTGCTACAACATCGGCCGGGCGCTGGCGGCGTTGTTCCCGCTGCTGATCGGCCTGCTCAGCCAGACCGTGCCGCTGAGTGTGGGCATCGGTGCCTTTGCGGCAGTGTCCTACGGCGTGGTGATCCTCGCGGCCCTGAGCCTGCCGGAAACCCGTGGCAAGCAACTCGACGCCCGGTAACTGATAACCTGCGGGCTTGTCTTACAGATATGTCCCACAGCTAAAAAGATTAATGCCTACAGGAGTGTTCAGCGTGAGCCGCCTGCTATTGAACTGCGACATCGGCGAGAGTTTCGGCAGCTGGACCATGGGTCTGGACGCAGAAATCATGCCCTTTATCGATTGCGCCAACATCGCTTGCGGTTTTCACGCTGGCGACCCGAGCATCATGCGCAAGACCGTCAGCCTGGCCCTCAGCCACGGTGTGCAAGTTGGCGCGCATCCGGCCTATCAGGATCTGGTGGGGTTCGGCCGCCGCTCCATGGCCTATGCCACCCAGGAACTTCAAGACATTCTGCATTACCAGATCGGCGCCCTCGACGGCATCTGCCGGGCTCAGGGCGGGCGGGTCAGTTACGTCAAACCCCATGGCGCGATGTACAACGACATGATGGCCAACCCGGCGCAATTACGCGCCGTGCTGCAAGCCGTGGCGTCCTATGACCGCAACCTGCCATTGATGTTGATGGCGACTCGCGACAACAGCGCCGCCCAACAACTGGGCGATGAATACGGCGTGACGCTGTGGTTCGAGGCTTTTGCCGATCGTGCTTACGACAGCGCCGGCAGGCTGGTGTCGCGACAACTGCCGGGAGCGGTGCATCACGACCCGGAAAAAATCAGCGAGCAGGCGCTGACCATTGCCCGTGGCGATCACCTCACCGCCAGCGATGGCAGCGCCCTGCATTTGCAGGCCAACACCCTTTGCGTGCACGGCGACAACGCCAGTTCGGTCGCTGCCGTACAACGTATCCGTGAAGCCTTGAACCGGCAGAGTGCGTCATGAAGCTGCGGGTTGAAGTGGTGGCGCTGGATTGCCTGATGGTGCGCCTGTTCGATGAAATTGCCGAAACCAACATGCCGTGGATGCTGGCGGCCAGTGAAAGTCTGCGGGCGGCGTTCGCCGGGCATCTGATTGATCTGGTGCCGTCCTACACCACCTTGATGGTGCATTACGACTTGACCGAGCTGAGTCCCGCCCAGGCCCGGGAGTTGATTGCCGAAGCGTTGATCGATCTGTCGCCCAACACCCATGCCCGCGGTAAATGTCATGTGTTGCCGGTGTGGTACGACTTGAGCGTCGGACCGGAGTTGAGCCTGTTGTCGCAGCGCAGCGGGTTGGCGGTGGAGGAGGTGATCCGTCGTCACTGCGAGCGTGAATATCAGGTGTTCGCCCTGGGTTTTGCGCCGGGCTTCGCCTTCATGGGGCTGGTGGAAGAGGCACTCGCCGCGCCGCGTCTGAACACGCCACGCAAGAAAGTCGCGGCCGGCAGTGTCGGCATCGCCGAACGGCAGACGGCGGCTTACCCGGTGGTGTCGCCGGGCGGCTGGAACCTGATTGGCCGCACGCCGGCCAAATTGTTCGATCGCAACCGTGACGGCTACAGCCTGATGCAACCCGGTGACACCGTACGGTTCGAAGCGGTCAGCCTTGCCGAGTTCATTAACCTGGGCGGTGACGATACGCCACTGGAGGCCCAGGCATGAGCCGTCTGACGATTGAAGCGAGTACGCCGCTGTGCCTGTTGCAGGATGCCGGTCGATTCGGCGTGCGGCATCTGGGTGTGACCCAGGGAGGAGCGGCTGATTGGCGTTCGATGTCCTGGGCCAACTGGCTGCTGGGCAACGGGCTGGATGCGCCGGTGATTGAAATCACCCTCGGCGGATTCACCGTGGTGGCCGAGGAGGAATGCGTGCTGGCCTTGGCCGGAGCGGATCTGGGCGCGCGGGTGGACGGCGAGGCGCTGGCACCGTGGCGCAGTTTCAGGCTGCACAAAGGTCAGCGTTTGCAATTCACCCGGCCGTTGCTCGGCGCCCGGGCCTATCTGGCGGCGCCGGGTGGGTTTGATGCACCGAAAGTGCTGGGCAGCAGCGCGACGGTGGTCCGTGAGGAGCTCGGCGGCCTGGACGGAATGGGCCATGCGCTGGGTAAGGGCGCGTCATTGAGCTATTCGGGCAACTCGGTGATGTTGCTGTGCGAAATGACCGCAGACCAGCGGCCGGACTTGAACCTTGATGCTCCGTTGGACTTGGTCCTCGGTGCACAGATCGGTGAGTTCAGCGGGCAGAGCCTGTTCGACGCGTTCAACAGCGTGTGGAGCCTCGACAGTCGTGCCGACCGGATGGGGATTCGCCTGCTGGGTAAGGCGCTGCAGTACCAGGGCAAACCGATGATTTCCGAGGGTATTCCACTGGGGGCGGTGCAGGTGCCGCCGGATGGGCAACCGATTGTGTTGCTCAATGATCGGCAGACCATTGGCGGTTATCCGCGTCTGGGAGCGTTGACACCGTTGGCGCTGGCGCGGCTGGCGCAGTGCCTGCCGGGGGCGCGGGTGCGGTTGCGGCCGGTGGTGCAGGAGGTTGCGCACCGGGAGCATGTCGAATATTTGCTCCGTTTTACAGTTTGAAGATCAAAAGATCGCAGCCTGCGGCAGCTCCTACACCGATCTCTGTAGGAGCTGCCGCAGGCTGCGATCTTTCAGGGCCGTCACGCGGTCATTTGGACAAAAACCGCATCCCTTCTTCCAGCCCACGAAGAGTCAACGGATACATCTGGTCCTCAATCAAATCCCTCACGATGTTGGTCGAGGAGGTATAGCCCCAGGTGTCCTTCGGGTACGGGTTGATCCAGATGAGCTTCTTGTACTTCTCCTTGAACCGCTGCATCCACACGTAACCGGCTTCTTCGTTCCAGTGCTCGACGCTGCCGCCCGCCTGGGTGATTTCGTAGGGTGCCATGGCGGCGTCGCCGATGAAGATCACTTTGTAGTCGGCGCCGTACTTGTGCAGCAGGTCCATGGTCGAGGTGCGCTCGGAGGTGCGGCGCATGTTGTTCTTCCACACCGATTCATAAATGAAGTTGTGGAAGTAGAAGTACTCCAGGTGCTTGAACTCGGTCTTGCAGGCCGAGAACAGCTCCTCGCAAATCTTCACGTGGGCGTCCATCGAGCCGCCGATGTCAAACAGCAGCAACAGCTTGACGGTGTTGCGCCGCTCCGGCCGCATCTGGATGTTCAGTAACCCGGCATCCTTGGCGGTGTGGTCGATGGTGCCATCGATGTCCAGTTCTTCCGCCGCGCCCTGACGGGCAAACTTGCGCAAGCGACGCAAGGCGACCTTGATGTTGCGCGTGCCCAGCTCGACGGAATCGTCGAGGTTCTTGTACTCGCGCTGGTCCCAGACCTTGGCTGCCTTGCCCTGGCGCTTGCCGGCATCGCCGACCCGAATGCCTTCCGGGTTGAAACCGCCGGAACCGAACGGGCTGGTGCCACCGGTGCCGATCCACTTGTTGCCACCGGCGTGGCGTTCCTTCTGTTCCTCGAGGCGTTTCTTGAACTCTTCGATCAGCTTGTCGAGGCCGCCGAGGGACTGGATCGCCGCTCGCTCTTCATCAGTCAGCGAACGCTCGAATTCCTTGCGCAGCCAGTCTTCGGGGATCAATGCCTGAAGATGATCGTCGAGCTTTTCCAGGCCATTGAAGTAGGCACCGAACGCCCGGTCGAATTTGTCGAAATGCTTTTCATCCTTCACCAGGATCGCCCGGGACAGGTAATAGAACTCGTCCATGTCGGCGAAGGTCACGCGCTGTTTCAGCGCGTTGATCAGGTCCAGCAGTTCACGCACCGAGACCGGCACCTTGGCTGCGCGCATTTCATTGAACAGGTTGAGCAACATGGCATCAGCCTCTTAGCGGGTGCCGCGACGGCTCATGAACGCCAGACGCTCCAGCAGTTGCACGTCCTGTTCGTTTTTCACCAAAGCGCCGGCCAGCGGCGGGATGGCCTTGGTCGGATCACGTTCACGCAGCACCGCTTCGCCGATGTTGTCGGCCATCAGCAGCTTCAGCCAGTCCACCAGCTCGGAGGTCGAAGGCTTCTTCTTCAGGCCCGGCACCTTGCGCACGTCGAAGAACACGTCCAGCGCTTCGCTGACCAGGTCTTTCTTGATGTCCGGGTAGTGCACGTCGACGATCCGCTGCATTGTCACGCGGTCGGGGAAGGCGATGTAGTGGAAGAAGCAGCGACGCAGGAAGGCGTCCGGCAGCTCTTTCTCGTTGTTGGAGGTAATGATGATGATCGGGCGCTTCTTGGCCTTGATGGTCTCGTCGATCTCGTAAACGTAGAACTCCATCTTGTCGAGTTCTTGCAGCAGGTCGTTGGGGAATTCGATGTCGGCCTTGTCGATTTCGTCGATCAGCAGGATGACCCGTTCTTCGGATTCGAAGGCTTCCCAGAGCTTGCCCTTTTTCAGGTAGTTGCGAACGTCGTGGACCTTTTCCGTACCGAGCTGCGAATCGCGCAGGCGGCTGACCGCGTCGTACTCATAGAGGCCTTGATGGGCCTTGGTGGTGGATTTGATGTGCCAGGTGATCAGCTTGGCGCCAAAGGATTCGGCCAGTTGCTCGGCGAGCATGGTCTTGCCGGTGCCCGGTTCGCCCTTGACCAGCAACGGCCGCTCCAGGGTGATGGCGGCGTTGACCGCCAGCTTCAGGTCATCGGTGGCGACGTAGGCCTGGGTGCCTTCGAACTTCATCTGCTAATCCTCGAACGGTAACGCCGACCTGAACGAGACAGGGCGGGGCGCTATAAAATGGTCAGCCCCGACTATAACGCGGTGCCCGGTCGACTGTGAACGCAGACGGCTTATTCAGTCTCTGAATGGGGCGTCACATCTTGACTCAGTCTCGGCTGCTGGCCAGTATTGAGCTATCGCCATTTTGGCGATAGCTTGCCGGGTATGTCTACTAAATACCGATTTCGCGACACATACCGCATTCAATTGCGCGAGAAGGATCATCCGCCGCCTCATGTCCACCTGACCGGTGGCGGCCTGGACGTCATGCTCAGCCTGGAAACCGTCGAGGTGATGGTAGGCAGGGCTCCGCCCCTGATCATCAGGGAAACACTGGATTGGGTCAGGGCCCATCAGGCGCAACTGCTCGAGGACTGGAAACGATGTTACCCATGAAACGACCACGACTGCTGGCCGTACAGGCACTACCGGAGTATCGCCTGGCGTTGACCTTTATTGACGGCCAGCAACTGACTCTCGACCTGAGCCGGGATTTGCTGGCCTTTCCAGGCTTGCAGCCATTGCAGGGACGCGCTTTCGATGGCGCGGCTCTGGGTGATGATGGCTGGTGCGTCGAGTGGTCTGAGCAGGACATCCAGATTGGTGCAGATACGTTGTTCCTGGATGCGATCGCACAAAATGCCTCCGACGAAAATACCCGGATTTTCATCGACTGGCGCGCTCGCACCGGGTTGTCACTGACACAGGCCGCCGAGGCGCTGGGGGTCAGTACCCGCAGCATCAGTCGTTACAGCCGTGGCAAGGAAGCGGTGCCGCGGTCCCTGGCACTGGCCTGTCTTGGGTGGGATTTCCTGCAGTTGCAAGCGAATGCGCCACGGGCGGCCGAGGAAACAGGCCGCTACACAGTCACTCGTTCTCAATGAGGTAGTCGCGCACCAGATAGGGCAAGGCGATGTGTAGCGATATCAGCAGTACAACGAAGCCGAAGAGGGACCACAGGGGCCAGTTGTATCGACGTTTCATGATGGCAAATCTGCGGCGATCCAAAGCCATTGGCTGCACTGATAAGCGGACGTTCGACCCGACTGGACGCCTGCGGGCAAGAGGCTTACCTTGATGCCCTATTTCAATGCTGTCGTTAAGGACCCAGCCATGAGCCGCATTTTCGTTGACAACGCCCACTCCATCGGCAACACGCCGCTGGTGCAGATCAATCGCATTGCGCCGCGTGGTGTGACCATCCTGGCCAAGATCGAAGGGCGCAACCCGGGTTACTCGGTCAAATGCCGGATCGGCGCGAACATGATCTGGGATGCCGAGAGCAGCGCAAAACTCAAGCCGGGCATGACCATCGTCGAACCGACCTCCGGCAATACCGGCATCGGCCTGGCCTTCGTGGCCGCCGCCCGTGGCTACAAACTGATGCTGACCATGCCGGCGTCCATGAGTATCGAACGCCGCAAGGTGCTCAAGGCACTGGGTGCCGAACTGGTGTTGACCGAGCCGGCCAAAGGCATGAAGGGGGCCATCGAGAAGGCCGGTGAAATTGTTGCCAGTGACCCGTCGAAGTACTTCATGCCGGCGCAATTCGACAACCCGGCCAACCCGGCCATCCACGAAAAAACCACGGGCCCGGAAATCTGGAACGATACCGACGGCGCGATCGATGTGCTGGTGGCAGGCGTCGGAACCGGTGGAACCATCACCGGGGTTTCACGGTATATCAAGAATACCCAGGGCAAGCCGATACTCTCGGTAGCGGTGGAGCCGGCGGTGTCGCCGGTGATCACCCAGACCCTGGCCGGTCAGGAAATCAAGCCGAGCCCGCACAAGATCCAGGGCATCGGTGCCGGTTTTGTGCCGAAGAACCTCGATTTGTCGATCGTCGATCGGGTGGAGTTGGTCAGTGACGAAGAGTCCAAGGCCATGGCCTTGCGCTTGATGCAGGAAGAAGGAATCTTGTGCGGGATTTCCTGCGGCGCCGCCATGGCCGTGGCTGTTCGGCTAGCGGAGACCCCGGAAATGCAGGGCAAGACCATCGTCGTGATCCTGCCGGATTCCGGTGAACGTTATTTGTCGAGCATGCTGTTCAGTGATCTGTTTACCGAACAGGAGAATCAGCAGTAAGCGCTGAACATTGATGGGTCGTGGCTGGCGGTGATGCTTGAGGCGTTATCACTGGCTGCGATCTATTGATCGGGTCCGGTTGATGATGGATTTGCATCAGCCAGCGTTCAGGCGTTTCATGTTAGGAAATGTTTTGTTGCACATTCATTTATAATGAATGTTGAAAAGTGCAGGTTTTTCGCCGGATCGGTAGTGTTTATCATGCCAGCAGCCACGTCGGGCAATGGACGTGGCGCAATGTCGCTTATCTTCAAAGGAGTTGTTGATGACCTTATCGTTTGCCGCGAAGGCCTCGTTGTTGCTGCTGTTTCTCGGCAGCACCCTCTATGTGCATTTGCGCGGCAAGGCGCGTCTGCCGGTGTTGCGCCAGTTTGTTAACCATTCGGCACTGTTCGCACCCTATAACGCCTTGATGTACCTGTTTTCCGGTGTGCCATCGAAACCGTATCTGGATCGCAGCAAGTTCCCGGAACTGGATGTGCTCAGGGACAACTGGGAAGTGATTCGCGATGAAGCGATGCACTTGTTCGACGAGGGCTATATCCGTGCGGCGGCAAAGAACAACGACGCCGGTTTTGGCTCGTTCTTCAAGAAGGGCTGGAAGCGTTTCTACCTCAAGTGGTATGACAAACCGCTGCCTTCTGCCGAAGCCTTGTGTCCGAGAACCGTGGAATTGGTCAGCAGCATTCCCAACGTCAAGGGCGCTATGTTTGCGCTGCTGCCGGGCGGCAGCCACCTCAACCCGCATCGTGATCCGTTTGCCGGTTCCCTGCGTTATCACCTGGGGCTGTCGACACCGAACTCCGACGATTGCCGTATCTTTGTCGACGGTCAGGTTTACGCCTGGCGCGATGGGGAAGACGTGATGTTCGACGAAACCTACGTGCACTGGGTCAAGAATGAAACGGAAAAGACCCGCGTCATCCTGTTCTGCGATATCGAGCGTCCACTGAGCAATCGCTTCATGACCCGTATCAATCGCAGTATCAGCGCCTGGCTGGGTCGTGCGACTGCACCGCAGAACCTTGATGACGAGCGCGTAGGAGGGATCAATAAAGCCTATGCCTGGAGCAAGAACTCCAGCGACAAATTCAGCGGCATGGTCAAGCAGTGGAAGCGTCGAAATCCAAAGGCCTACCGCGTGATGCGCCCGGTTTTGGCGGTGGTGGTGCTGACGTTGTTGGGGTATTGGCTGTTTGGGTGACATCCGCTCTCGGAAATAAAAAAACCGCTCGTTGTGAGCGGTTTTTTTATGGTTCTTCACGGAGTTCCGAGCCCCTCCGAACGCACAATGCGGACGCTGTGCCGACTGTCGTTGCTGGCCCATGCGTCGCCCTTCGCCTTCCTGATGTTACGTTTCGTCATCCGCAACGCAACAATGCTACCGGTCAGCCACCAAGCCCGGCTTCACAGCAGCCGGCTTCAACACCAACCACAACGCCATCGCAATCAACAACCCGCCATACAGATGCGCCAACGACAGCGGCTCATCGAGAAACATCGCGCCCCATAACACCCCGAACGGCGGGATCATGAAGGTTACGGTCGATGACTTTACCGGGCCGATCGAACTGAGCAACCGGAAGTAAATGATGTAGGCAAACGCGGTACACGCCAGCCCCAATCCCAATAGTGATAACCAGACATTCCAGCCGCCCCAGCTCGCCGGTGGCTGGCTGATCACGCTGTAGCCGAACAGCGGCAGCAAGAACAGCGTGGCGCCGAGCATGCTGCCCAGCGCCGACAGTCGACTGTCCAGCCCACCGGCCTGATCGAGCCAGCGCCGGGCGAGAAAGCCGGCGAAGCCATAGCAGGTGGTGGCGAGCAGGCAGGCGAGGGCGCCCATCAGCAGTTGCATGTCGAACGCCACGGGACCGGCGCGGGTCAGGACGCCGACGCCGAGCAACCCGAGGAAAACCCCGCCGAGCTTGGCGGCGCTGAGTCTTTCATGGAAGAACAGGCCGCCGATCAGCACGCCCATCAGCGGCGTGGTGGCGTTGAAAATCGCCGAGTAACCGGCCGGCAACACTTGCGCCGCGACCGAGTAGAGCGTCGCCGGGATGCCGGAGTTGATCACCCCGAGCAGCATCACGGTCTTGAGTTTGCCTTTGAAATCCCAGCTGATGCGCATCAGGCCAAGAATCACCAACAGTCCGACCGCGGCAATCGACACACGGAAAAACGCCGTGGGAATAGTGCCGATCACCGGAGCGATGATGCGCATGAACAAAAAACTCGCACCCCAAATGGCCGCCAGTGACAGTAAACGAAAAATATCGACGGGGTTCACAGCGCGTTCCTTCCTTGATGGAGGGGCGAAAGTGTTGCTGAGCGTGTGGTCGATAGCAACCGAAAACCGGGCATTCAATTCGCCCGGAAAATTACGCTTCTCCTGCACCCGGTTCACTGGCTAAGCTCAAGCCTCCCGAATTCCCGCAGAGGTCTCACCATGCCGCAGCAATGGCCAGCCGCCGACATCGCCCGCTTGATCCTCGATGGCTTTGACGATTACCGCGAGCATTTTCGCCAGATCACCGACGGCGCCCGGGCCCGATTCGAACAGGCCAGGTGGCAAGAGACGCAATCGGCGTCGGCGGCACGGATCAATCTGTACGAAGAAAAAGTCGGTGAAACCGTGGAGCGACTGCGCACCGCGTTTGACCCAGGCACCCTGGACGTCAGCTGCTGGCCGCTGGTCAAAAGCGCCTACATCAGCCTGATCGACCTGCGCTTCGACGACGAACTGTCCGAGACCTGGTACAACTCGATCTTCTGCGGGCTGTTCAGCCATGACCTGATCAGCGATGGCTGCATGTTCATCCACACCACCCGGCCGAGCCTGCGCCGTGCCCGGGCCGCGCAAACCCGCACCTACAAGCCGCAAGGTCAATTGTCGGCGATGCTCGCCAGCATCTTCGCCGACTACCGCTTCAGCGAGGATTATGCCGACCTGTCCGGTGACCTGAAGCGTCTCGAAGCGCAGTTGCGCGAGAACCTGCCGGATTGGGTATGCAAGGACCCGGAGCTGAGCGTCGAGCTGTTTTCCTCGGTGCTGTACCGCAACAAAGGCGCGTACCTGGTGGGGCGCATCTACACCGCCGACGAGCAGTGGCCGCTGGCGATTCCATTGCTGCACCTTGAAGGCCGCGGCATCCAGATCGATGCGCTGATCACCGACGAAGCAGACGTGTCGATCATTTTCTCCTTCACCCGCTCGTATTTCATGGTGGATGTGCCGGTGCCGGCGGAGTTCATTGGCTTCCTGCGGCGTATCCTGCCCGGCAAGCACATTGCCGAGCTGTACACCTCGATTGGCTTCTACAAGCACGGCAAGTCGGAGTTCTACCGGGCGCTGATCAATCACCTGGCCAGCACCGACGACCAGTTCATCATGGCCCCCGGTGTGCGCGGTATGGTCATGAGCGTGTTCACCCTGCCGGGTTTCAACACCGTGTTCAAAATCATCAAGGACCGTTTCTCACCGTCGAAAAACGTCGACCGCGCCACGGTGATCGAAAAGTACCGCCTTGTGAAAAGCGTCGACCGGGTCGGGCGCATGGCCGATACCCAGGAGTTTGCCGATTTCCGTTTCCCGCTGAGCAAGTTCGATCCGGCGTGCCTGGAGGAGTTGCTGGAAGTCGCGCCGTCCACGGTGTCGGTGGAAGGCGACACGGTGCTGATCCGTCACTGCTGGACCGAACGCCGCATGACTCCGCTGAACCTGTATCTGGAAAACGCCAACGAGGCGCAGGTACGCGAGGCCTTGGAAGACTACGGGCTGGCGATCAAGCAACTGGCGGCGGCCAACATCTTTCCCGGCGACATGCTGCTGAAGAACTTTGGGGTGACCCGTCACGGTCGTGTGGTGTTCTACGACTATGACGAGATCTGCTTCCTTACCGAGGCCAACTTCCGCCACATTCCGCTACCGCGTACACCCGAAGATGAAATGGCTTCCGAGCCGTGGTACTCGATCGGGCCGCTGGACGTGTTCCCGGAAGAGTTTCCGCCGTTCCTGTTTGCCGATTTCGGGCAACGCAAGTTGTTCGATCAGTTGCATGGCGAGTTGTACAACGCCGATTACTGGAAGAGCCTTCAGGACGCGATTCGGGCAGGGAAGGTGATCGATGTGTTTCCGTATCGGCGCAAAGGCCTCGATAACGAGTAGAGACAGGGGGCTCCCAACCCCGTAGGAGCTGCCGAAGGCTGCGATCTTTTGATCTTGATCTTTTCGACGCGCCTGAAAAGCAAGATCAAAAGATCGCAGCCTTCGGCAGCTCCTACAGGGGAACCAGCCAATCCATGCCAAATCTGCGACAATCGCCCCCCTTGCGCCACTAGACGACTGAATTGCGTACCCGATGACCGACGAATCGCCCTCCATCGACAAACTGCTGAAAAACCTCGATCACGCCATGCTCGCCGACCGCCACCGGTTGCGGCGGCAGTTGCTTGAGCTACGCAAGAAACCCGACGAGGCCAGGCTGGGCCAGTGGGTGACGCGGATGCAGGCGTCTTGTGAGCAGGTGCTGGTGCGCAAGGCAAGCCTGCCGGTGATTCGTTACGACGACAGCCTGCCGATTGCCGCCAAACGCGACGAAATCAAAAAGGCGCTGGAAAAGCATCAGGTGCTGATCATCGCCGGTGAGACTGGCTCGGGTAAAACCACCCAGTTGCCGAAGATCTGCCTTGAAATCGGTCGCGGCCAGCATGGTCTGATCGGCCACACCCAGCCGCGGCGGATCGCTGCGCGCAGCGTCGCCAGCCGCGTAGCTGAAGAACTCGGCACGCCGCTGGGTACGCTGGTCGGCTATCAGGTGCGCTTCGAGGATCAGAGCGATTCCAGCACCCTGATCAAGCTGATGACCGACGGTATCCTGCTGGCGGAAACCCAGAACGACCGGTATCTGGAACGCTACGACACGATCATCGTCGACGAAGCCCACGAACGCAGCCTCAATATCGACTTTCTGCTCGGCTACTTGAAAACCCTGCTGCCGCGTCGTCCCGATCTGAAAGTCATCATTACTTCGGCGACTATCGACCTGGAGCGTTTCTCCAAGCACTTCGATGACGCGCCGATTGTCGAGGTGTCCGGCCGCACCTACCCGGTGGACACCTGGTATCGCCCGCTAACACTTGAGCAGGACGAAGAGGGCAACCGCGTCGAGGATGACTTGACGGTGGATCAGGCGATCCTCGCCACCCTCGACGAAATTGCCGCGTTTGAGCGTAGCGAGCGCCGCAGTCCCGGTGACGTGCTGGTGTTCCTGCCCGGTGAGCGCGAGATTCGCGATGCCGCCGACATGCTGCGCAAGGCCCAGCTCAAGCACACCGAAATCCTGCCGTTGTACGCGCGCCTGTCACCGGCCGAGCAGCAGCGGATTTTCCAGTCGCACCCGGGCCGTCGCGTGGTGCTGGCGACCAACGTCGCGGAAACCTCGCTGACCGTACCGGGCATCCGCTACGTGATCGACAGCGGCACCGCGCGCATCAGCCGCTACAGCTACCGGGCCAAGGTCCAGCGCCTGCCGATTGAAGCCATTTCCCAGGCCAGCGCCAATCAGCGTAAAGGTCGTTGCGGGCGGGTCGAGCCGGGCATTTGCGTGCGCCTGTACAGCGAGGAGGATTTTCTCGGTCGCCCGGAATTTACCGATCCGGAGATCCTGCGCACCAACCTCGCGGCGGTCATCCTGCAGATGTTGCATTTGCGCCTTGGCGAGGTCAGCGCGTTCCCGTTCATCGAGCCGCCGGATGGCAAGGCCATCAGCGACGGTTACAACCTGCTGCAAGAACTCTCGGCGGTGGACCGCAACAGCCAGTTGACGCCGCTCGGCCGGCAATTGGCGCGTCTGCCGGTGGACCCGCGCATGGGCCGCATGCTGCTGGAGGCGGCGAAGCTCGGTAGCTTGCAGGAAGTGCTGATCGTCGCCAGCGCCATGTCTATCCAGGACCCGCGCGAACGCCCGCCGGAGCGTCAGCAAGCGGCGGATCAGGCCCACGCCCAGTGGAAAGACGCCGATTCGGACTTCGCCGGGCTGGTCAATCTGTGGCGCGGTTTCGAAGAACAACGCCTGGCGCTGACCGCCAGTCCGCTGCGTAACTGGTGCCGCAAGAATTTCCTGAATTACCTGCGCCTGCGCGAATGGCGCGACTCTCATCGTCAGTTGAGCCTGATCTGCCGCGACATGCAGCTGAGCCTCAATAAAGAACCGGCGGACTATCCGAAACTGCACAAAGCGGTGCTGGTGGGGTTGCTCAGCCAGATCGGCCAGAAAACCGAAGAGGGCGATTACCTCGGCGCACGTCAGCGGCGCTTCTGGATTCACCCGTCGTCGGGTATCGGTAAAAAGCGTCCGCAGTGGCTGATGACCGCCGAACTGGTGGAAACCACCAAGCTCTATGCGCGCATGGTGGCGAAGATCGATGCCGACTGGATCGAGCCACTGGCCGGGCACCTGATCAAGAAAAACCACTTCGAACCCCATTGGGAGAAGAAGCGCGGCCAGGTCGTGGCGTTCGAACAGATCACCCTGTTCGGGTTGATCGTGGTTGGGCGTCGGCCGGTGCATTACGGCCCGGTGGACCCGGTGGTATCCCGTGAGTTGTTCATCCGCGAAGCACTGGTGCGTGGCGAAATCCAGTCGAAGGCCAGGTGCCTGACGGCCAACGAGCAGTTGCTGGAGCAACTCGACGAACTGGAAGCCAAGGCCCGTCGCCGCGACATCCTCGCCGACGAAGAAACCCTGTACGCCTTCTATGACGCGCGATTGCCGGCGGAGATCCATCAGACGGCGACCTTCGACAGTTGGTATCGGATCAACAGCCAGAAAGACCCGCAACTGCTGATCATGCGCGAAGAAGACGTGCTGGCCCGCGAAGCCAGTGAAGTCACCGCCCAGCATTACCCGGATACGCTGCACATCGGCGATCTGGAGTTGGCCTTGAGTTACCACTTCGAACCCAACCATCCACGGGACGGCGTGACCCTGCGCGTGCCGGCACCGCTGCTGCCGATGCTGCCACCGGAACGCCTGGAATGGCTGGTGCCGGGTGTCATCGAAGCCAAGTGCATTGCGTTGGTGCGCAACTTGCCCAAGGCCTTGCGCAAGAATTTCGTACCGGTGCCGGACTTCGTCAAAGCGGCCTTGCAACGCATGACAATTGCCGAGGGCTCACTGCCTCAGGCCCTGGGTCGCGAGCTGCTGCGCATGACCGGCGCGCGGGTCAGCGACGAAGCCTGGAGTGAGGCGGCGCAGCAGGTCGAAAGCCATCTGCGGATGAACCTGGAAATCGTCGACGCCCAGGGCAAGTTCCTCGGTGAAGGTCGCGATCTGGCCGAACTGACGGCGCGTTTCGCCGAGGCCAGCCAGGCGGCATTGGCGGTGCCGCAAACCGCGAAGAGCCAGCAGCCGGTGGAGCCGAAAGTATTCGCCGCCGTGGCCGAGAAAACCCAACAGAAGATCGCCGGGCTGTCGATGACGGTGTATCCGGCGCTGGTGGAGGAGAGCGGTACGGTCAAGGAAGGGCGTTTTTCGACGCCGGCCGAGGCCGAGTTCCAGCATCGCCGTGCCCTGCAACGCCTGCTGATGCAGCAACTGGCCGAGTCGGCTAAATTCCTGCGCGGCAAATTGCCGGGGCTGACCGATCTGGGCCTGCTGTACCGCGACATGGGGCGCGTCGATGCGGTGGTGGAAGACATTCTGCTGGCCAGCCTCGACAGCTGCATTCTTGAAGGCGAAGACCCGCTGCCACGCGATGGCGCTGGATTGGCGTCGCTGGCCGAGCGCAAACGTGGCGCCTGGACCGAGCACGCCGAACGTGTGGCGAAGCTGACCCTGGAAATCCTCAAGTTCTGGCACGGCTTGCAAAAGCGCTTCAAGGGCAAGATCGATCTGGCGCAAGCCGTGGCCCTGAACGATATCAAGCAACAGCTCAGCCACTTGGTCTATCCGGGGTTTGTCCGGGAAACGCCGATGCAGTGGCTCAAGGAGTTGCCGCGTTACCTCAAGGCGATCGAGCAGCGCTTCGAAAAAATCGGCGCCCAGGTGCAGCGCGACCGGGTCTGGAGTGGCGAATTGAGCGGCCTGTGGACGCAATACCAGACCCGCGCCAGCAAACACGCCCAGGAAGGCAAACGCGATCCGCAACTGGAGTTGTATCGCTGGTGGCTGGAGGAATACCGGGTTTCGCTGTTTGCGCAACAGTTGGGAACCAAGGTGCCTATCTCCGACAAGCGCCTGAACAAGCAGTGGAGCCAGGTCGAGCCTTGACCTGATCCCTGTAGGAGCGAGCTTGCTCGCGATGAGTTCAAGAACGCCGCGGGGTGTCAGGCACGAAGCGTTATCGTTGACGACCATCGCGAGCGAGCTCGCTCCTACAAGGTATGGCGTTGCTCTTGCAAAAAGGGGCCAAAACCCTGGGTTTATGGCAAACTTCGCGCCTATAAACGCCGGCCCCGCGGTTTTGAGCCTTCACGGTCTCGGGCAGGTCGGAATAAAGCGATGCCAGGTTTGCGTCCCCCGGATGGGAATAGATCCTTTGTGTATTGGTACGTCGGTACCAATACTTTCTGCCTGAACAGATTAGAGACACGACCATGCATAACGTCGTCATCAGCGGCACCGGCCTTTACACCCCGGCCAACAGCATTTCCAACGAAGAGCTGGTGCAGTCTTTCAATACCTACGTCGCGCAATTCAACGCCGACAACGCCGATGCCATTGCACGCGGTGAAGTGGAGGCATTGACCGAATCCAGCGCAGCGTTCATCGAAAAAGCCTCCGGCATCAAGAGCCGCTTTGTCATGGACAAGGACGGCATCCTCGACCCGCAGCGCATGGCCCCGCGCCTGCCGGAACGTTCCAACGACGAATGGTCGGTGCTCTGCCAGATGGCCATCGGCGCGGCCGAACAAGCCTTGCAGCGTGCCGGCAAGACCGCAGCAGACATCGACGGCGTGATCGTCGCCTGCTCCAACCTGCAACGCGCTTACCCGGCCATTGCCATCGAAGTCCAGGAAGCGCTGGGCATCCAGGGTTTCGGTTTCGACATGAACGTGGCGTGTTCCTCGGCGACCTTCGGTATCCAGACCGCCGCCAACAGCGTGCAACTGGGCCAGGCCCGGGCAGTCCTGATGGTCAACCCGGAAGTCTGCACCGGCCACCTGAACTTCCGTGACCGTGACAGCCACTTCATCTTCGGCGATGCCGCCACCGCGGTGATCATCGAACGTGCCGACCTGGCGACGTCCAAGTACCAGTTCGACATCGTCAGCACCAAGCTGCTGACCAAGTTCTCCAACAACATCCGCAACAACTTCGGCTTCCTCAACCGCGCGGCAGAAGAGGGTATCGGCGCCAAGGACAAACTGTTCGTGCAGGAAGGCCGCAAGGTGTTCAAGGAAGTCTGCCCGCTGGTTGCCGAGCTGATCAGTGAGCATCTGCAGGAGAACCAGCTCAACGTCAGCGACGTGAAGCGCTTCTGGCTGCACCAGGCCAACCTCAGCATGAACCACCTGATCGTCAAGAAACTGCTGGGTCGCGACGCCACCGAACAGGAAGCGCCGGTGATTCTCGATACCTACGCCAACACCAGCTCCGCCGGTTCCGTGATTGCGTTCCACAAGAACCAGGACGATCTGGCCGCCGGTTCGCTGGCCGTGCTCAGCTCATTCGGCGCCGGTTACTCGATTGGTAGCGTGTTACTGCGCAAGTTGTAGGATGTAGGAGCGAGCTTGCTCGCGAAGAACTCAAAGACGCTGCGTTCATCCAGATTTCACGCGTTATCGTTGACGACCTTCGCGAGCAAGCTCGCTCCTACGAGGGCGGGTTAGCAAAAACAAACAGCCCGGCGTTGATATGTCGGAGGATGATGGGGACCGACACACCAACGCCAGGCTGTAAAAGGAGCCCGGGCTTCCTTGCCCGAGTCGTGTAGCGGGGTGAATCAGAACTTCGCTTCGGCATCCAGTTGCAGGGTGTTGATGTCCGAATCTTTCTTGTTGATGTTGGCGTTGGTCTGGTCCGAGGTCGCCATGAAGTAAGTCGCGCCCAGGGCGAAGTTCTTGTCCAGGTCGTAGCTCACTTTCAGCTTGCTGCCGCGCGAACCGGTGAAGCCGTTGGCGAAGTCGGAGTCGGTGAAGGCGCCCACCACAGCGTTACGCTGCACGTCGCGGTAGTTGTAGTCCAGGTTGAAGCCGTAGAGCTTGGACTTCACACCGGCCAGCCAGCCAGTGTCCTGGTCGTTGCTGGCATCGGTATTGTTGACGTACTGACCGTAGATCGACAGCGGAACTGGCAGGTTGCTGAAGTCCAGCTGACCAAAGCCTTCGTACAGTTTGAAGGTTTCGTTCGGGCTGTTGCCGTTGACGGCCAGGGCGCATGGCGTGGTAACAGTGCCGGAGGTAGGGCAGGCACTGCTACTGTCGTTGTCGTAGGAGTAGATACTGCCGCCCAAGGTCATTTTCATGCTGTCGGTGATGGCGAAGCGACCACCCAACTGGCCCGCGTACAGACGCAGGTCGTGCTTGAACTGCACGCCTTCGCCGTCGACGTTGTCCTTGAGGGTGTAGTGACCGGCGCTACCGAACAGCTCGGTGCTGCCGCTCAGCGGGTACTTGTAGGTGACTGCCAGACCTTCCGGGTTGATATCGCTATCCCAGATGATGTCGCCCATGCTCACCCATTGTTGCGGCATCTTGCCGCCAACCAGGTGCAGGTTCTTGATCGCGTCCGGGTGGTAGTCGATGTAACCCTGGTCCAGCCAGATCTGCTTCTTGTCGAAGTAGTTGTTCAGGTCCTGGTTGGTCGAGCGAGCGTCGTCGTTGCTGCCGGTGGCGATACGGATACCGGTGTCGACCTGCGGGTTGATTTCGCTGTAGGCACCCAGACGGGCACGAATGCGCTGACGGTCCTGGTCCTTGTTGTTTGGCACGCCATCGTTGTGCACGGTTTCTTCACGGAAGCGTACGTCACCCTTGAACTGGGTCTTGGCGGCCCATGCCAACTTCTGGTCAAAGGTGCTCAGTGCGTCGGTTTTCTTCGCGGTGGCCGCGATTTGCTCGTTAGTCTCTTGCTGAGCCTGACGGGCGATCTGCTGGTCTTTCTGATCCCTGGCCAGCTCGGCTTGCAGTTCGCTGTACTGCGCATTGGTGATCGAGCCGTTAGCCTTGAGCATGTCGAGCAGTTTGGCGTCGACTGCAGCACTGGCCGGAACGCTCATGGCCAGCAACAGGCCACCGCACAAGGCCGCCGCAGTTTTCGTGGAAGCAAGACGCATATCAATCTCCGAAGATGAGAGGGGATGACAGAGCCATCCGGGAAACAACCGGCCGTTAGGGGCGGAAAACACTGACCGGGTATAACCCGGCGCTCTAAAAACAGGCGCCAGTATCGCGATGGTTTATGACAGAGCAGCGGCACTGTGATGTCATGTCGATGACGATACAAAGTCGCCGTGAACTATTGAGTTAGAGCACTGTCGTCGGTTTGCTCGTGTGCAATGCAGAGCGATAGGCGATACTCGCGGGGCTTTCACGCCATGAAGAGTGAGGATGGTGATGCCGTTGCAACGCCTGCAAAAACTGTCAGAAATCGCCCCGCAGACCTGGGACGCACTGGTGCCCGAGACTCAGCCTTTTCTGCGTCACGCTTTTTTGAGCGCACTGGAAGACAGCGGCAGCATCGGACCCCATACCGGCTGGCAGCCTGAGCATTTGCTTCACGTTGAAGGTGAGCGCTTGATCGCCGCGCTACCCGGTTATCGCAAGTGGCATTCCTACGGCGAATACGTGTTCGATCACGCCTGGGCCGATGCCTGTGAACGTGCCGGCATCGACTACTACCCCAAGCTGTTGACCGCGGTGCCGTTCAGTCCGGTCACCGGGCCGCGGCTGTTGGCGGCCACGGTCGAAGACGGCTTCGAGTTATTGAAAAGCCTGCCGGGTTACCTTGAGCTTGAAGGGCTCTCCAGTGCCCATATCAATTTCACCGATCCGTTTACCGACGCGGCACTGAGCGAGCAGCCCGGCTGGCTGCAGCGCGTTGGCTGTCAATACCACTGGCAGAATCGCGGCTACCGGGATTTCCAGGACTTCCTCGATGTGCTGAGTTCGCGCAAGCGCAAACAGATGCGCAAGGAACGCGAGCAGGTGGCCGGGCAGGGCTTCGAGTTTGAGTGGCTTGAAGGGCGGGAGCTGAGTCAGGCGCAATGGGATTTCGTCTATGCCTGCTACGCCAATACCTATGCGGTGCGCCGGCAAGCGCCGTATCTGACACGGGAGTTTTTCAGCCTGCTGGCCGAACGCATGCCGGAGTCGATTCGCGTGGTGCTGGCCAAGCAAGGTTCACGGCCGGTGGCGATGGCGTTCAGTCTGGTGGGGGGCGACAGCTTTTATGGCCGTTACTGGGGATGCCTGGCGGAGTTCGATCGCCTGCATTTCGAGACCTGTTTCTACCAGGGCATGGACTATGCCATCGCCAACGGTTTCCAGCGTTTTGATGCCGGGGCACAGGGTGAGCACAAACTGATTCGCGGATTCGAGCCAGTCATTACGCATTCCTGGCACTACTTGCGGCATCCGGGATTGAAAGCAGCGGTTAAAGACTTTCTGGAGCAGGAGCGGCTGGGAGTGTTGGCTTATGCTGAGGATGCGAAGTCAGCCTTGCCTTATCGACAAGGCTGATCTTCAGCGTTTCAGCTTTCTTCTTTGCCCAGCCAGCGATACAGCACGCCGCCGACCACGGCACCGAGTAGCGGTGCGACCCAGAACATCCACAGTTGTTGAATTGCCCAGCCGCCGACGATCAGCGCCGGGCCGGTGCTGCGCGCCGGGTTGACCGAGGTGTTGGTGACCGGGATCGAGATCAGGTGGATGAGCGTCAGCCCCAGGCCGATGGCAATCGGCGCCAGTCCTGCCGGTGCACGTTTGTCGGTGGCGCCGAGGATGATCAGGATGAACATTGCGGTCATCACCAGCTCACAGACAAAACCTGCGGCCATTGAATAGCCGCCAGGCGAGTGTTCGCCATAGCCGTTGGACGCCAGGCCTCCCGCCAGTTCGAAACCGGGTTTACCGCTGGCAATGAAATACAGCAGGGCGGCTGCAATCACGCCGCCAATGACCTGGGCAACGATGTAGGCCGGCAATTCATTGGCTGGAAACCGCCCACCTACCACAAGGCCGAGGGACACCGCAGGATTGAGATGGCAGCCGGAAATATGGCCGATGGCGAAAGCCATGGTCAGCACTGTCAGGCCAAACGCGAAGGATACCCCGAGCAGACCGATCCCCACATCCGGAAAAGCCGCCGCCAACACCGCACTGCCGCAACCACCCAACACCAGCCAGAACGTACCTACCAACTCGGTAGCCGAACGTTTTAACAGAGACATAAGAGAGTGTCCTTTCGAGATTATGCTGCCTTTAGCATCCAGCCGATGGACTGCAGAACCACCTCCAGAACGTTGAAGTCAGTACAGCACGGTTTTTTCAGAATTCCAGCAGGCATAAAAAACCGCCAGGGCCCGTTGTTGGCGGGGCCTGGCGGTTATCCAAGGTCCATCGGAATCACTTGACCCCTGTAGGAGCGAGCTTGCTCGCGATGGTCGTCAACGATAATGCTGAGGGCCTGACACCGCGCGGCGTCCTTTAATTCATCGCGAGCAAGCTCGCTCCTACAGGTAATGTGGCCATCTTGATACTCAATCGATCCCGACAAACCCACCGGTCTGGTGTTGCCATAACCGCGCATACAAACCGCCATGGGCGAGCAGCTCGGCATGGGTTCCGGTTTCGGCGATTTTGCCGTTTTCCAGCACCACCAGCCGGTCCATCCGGGCGATGGTCGAGAGCCGGTGAGCGATGGCGATCACGGTTTTGCCCTGCATCAGGGTTTCGAGGCTTTCCTGGATCGCCGCTTCGACTTCCGAATCCAGTGCCGAGGTGGCCTCGTCCATGATCAGGATCGGCGCGTCCTTGAGCAACACACGGGCAATGGCGATGCGCTGGCGCTGGCCGCCGGAGAGTTTCACCCCGCGCTCACCGACGTGGGCATCGAAACCGGTGCGGCCTTCGGCGTCCGACAGTGAGGGAATGAAGCCATCAGCCCGGGCCTTGTGCACCGCTTCCCAGAGTTGGGCGTCGGTGGCGTCGGGCTTGCCATACAGCAGGTTGTCGCGGATCGAACGGTGCAGCAGCGACGTGTCCTGGGTGATCATGCCGATGCGTTCGCGCAGGCTTTCCTGGCTGACGTCAGCGATGTTCTGGCCGTCGATCAGGATGCGTCCGCCTTCGACGTCGTACAGGCGCAGCAGCAGGTTCACCAAGGTCGATTTGCCTGCACCGGACGGGCCGATCAGGCCGATTTTCTCGCCGGCCTTGATGGTCAGGTTGAGGTCACCGATGATCCCGCTCCGCTTGCCGTAGTGGAAGTCCACCTGTTCGAAGCGCACTTCGCCACGGGCCACCGCCAGGGGCTTGGCCTGGTCGCGGTCGGTGACGCTGACCGGTTGCGAGATGGTCTGCAGACCGTCCTGCACCATGCCGATGTTTTCGAAGATGCCGGTCACCACCCACATGATCCAGCCGGACATGTTGACGATGCGAATCACCAGGCCGGTGGCCAGGGCAATCGCGCCCACGCTGATCAGCGACTGCGTCCACAACCACAGGGCCAGGCCGGTGGTGCAGACGATCAGCAAGCCGTTCATGCTGGTGATGGCCACGTCCATGCTGGTGACCACGCGGCCGGCCAGTTGCGCCTTCTCGGTCTGTTCCTTGATGGCTTCGCGGGCGTATTGCTGTTCGAAGTTGGTGTGGGCGAACAGCTTCAGGGTGGTGATATTGGTGTAGCCGTCGACAATCCGCCCCATGAGTTTGGAGCGCGCATCGGAGGCCACCACCGAGCGATCCTTCACCCTTGGCACGAAGTAACAGAGGGCGCCGATGAAGGCGAAGATCCAGGTCAGCAGCGGGATTATCAGGCGCCAGTCCGCTTCGGCGAACAGCACCAGGGAACTGATGGCGTAGATCAGCACATGCCACAACGCATCAACAGCCTGCACGGCGGAATCGCGCAGTGAGTTGCCGGTTTGCATGATGCGTTGGGCGATGCGCCCGGCGAAGTCGTTCTGGAAGAAATTCAGGCTCTGCTTGAGCACGTAGCTGTGGTTCTGCCAGCGGATCATGCTGGTCATGCTGGGGCTCAGGGTCTGGTGCACCAGCAAGTCATGCAGGCCGACAAAGATCGGGCGCAGCACCAGCGCAACCACCACCATCCAGGTCAGTTCGAGGGCATGATCCTGGAACAGACTGACGTTCGGCGTGCCTTGGGCCAGGTCGATGATGCGGCTCAGGTAGCTGAACAATGCCACTTCGATCAAGGCACCCATCAGGCCGACGATCAGCAGGGCGGCGAAGCTCGGCCAGACCTGCTTGAGGTAATAGGTATAAAAAGGGAAAACCCGGTCCGGCGGAGACGCCGTCGGTGCTTCACGGAAAACATCGATCAATTTTTCAAAACGGCGATAAAGCATGTTTTTTCGCCCGCGAACGGGCTCTCCTTTTAACGGTTTGAGCGTTGCCGGCAAGCACCGGCAACGGCTCGGACATCCTTGTCCAGCTTAGTCTCAGTCGATGCGCTTGGCCGACTTGATGTACACCGGATCGGCTGGCACGTCCTTCATGCCGCCACGAACGGTGGTTGGCGAATTGACGATGATATCGACCACGTCCATGCCTTTGACCACTTTGCCGAACACCGCGTAGCCGTCGCCCTGGTCAAGGAAGTCGTTGTCCTTGACGTTGATGAAGAACTGGCTGGTGGCCGAGTCAGGCACCGAGGTACGGGCCATGGACAAGGTGCCACGCACGTTGACCAGGCCGTTCTTGTGCTCGTTCTTGATCGGCGCCTTGGTGTCTTTTTGCTGCATGGCTTGGGTGAAGCCGCCGCCCTGGACCATGAAACCCGGAATCACCCGGTGGAAAATCGTGTTGTTGTAGAAGCCGCTGTCGACGTACTCAAGAAAGTTCTTGGTACTGATCGGGGCCTTGACCGGGTCCAGTTCGATTTCGATCTGGCCATTGGTGGTGTCCAGCAGCACATGCGGTGCCTTTTCCGGCGTCGCGGCCATCAGGTTGGCGGCAAACAGGACGGAGCCTGCGGCGAGGGCGATTTTTTTCAGCATGGGTCAGTGATCCTGAGTGGTGGTGTCGACTGCGGTCAGAAATTCCAGCAGTGTCTGGTTGAAGTGTTCCGGCTGGTCCAGCGGCGTGGCGTGGCGGGAATCGGCGATCACCACCAGCCGCGCGTCGGGCAGCAGTTTTACGTAGTTTTCCTTCAGCGCCACCGGTGTGTAGTCACGGTCGGCGCTGACGATGAGGGTTGGACAGGTGACCTTCGAAAGTCGTTCCTGAACCCCCCAGCCGACAATGGCATTGAAGCTGGCGAGATAAGCATGTTTATCGTTTTTTGCCCAGCGTTCGGCCATCTTTTGTCGCAAGTCGGCCTGCTCGGGCTTCGGGAACAACTTGCCGCCCAGCGCCTTGCCGATGCCGCCCAGGCTAAGGGCGCGCATCAGGCTCCAGCGCTTGAACCACTGCCAGTAGTCATCGCGGCTGCGCAGTTTGACCTCGGGTGCGCTGTTGACGATGCACAGGCTCTTGAGCAGTTGCGGCTGATCCACGCCCAACTGGAAGCCGATCATGCCGCCCATCGACAGGCCGACATAATGTGCCGGGCCGAGATTGAGGTGTTCGATCAGTGCAATCAGGTCAGCGCTGAATCCGGCAATGCTGTAGCGCTCCCGGGGTTTGTCCGAACGGCCGTGACCGCGGACATCGGGGACGATCACCCGGTAGCGGGTGGTCAGTGCCGGGATCTGTTTTTCCCAGTCCAGCGTACTGGAGCCGAGACCGTGGACCAGCAGCAGCGGCGTGCCGTGGCCATATTCCTCATAGTGCAGGTTGCAACCTTCGTGTTCGAAATAGGCCATGCGTACACTCCGTGTCAGGCTTGTTCGGGGGCGGCGAACGGTGCGTCCAGTGGTGCGGTGTCAAACGTACGCAGCAGTTCGATGAGAATCTGCGTGGCCGGCCCGAGCGGTTTGTCCTTGTTCGAATACAGGTAAAAGCTCGGGTTACGGCTACCGCCCTGGTCCAACGGTAGCAGCTTGAGCGTACCTTCCTTGAGTTCCCGTTCGATCATGTGCCGGGGCAGCCAGGCAAACCCCAGGCCGCTGCTGACGAAGGTCGCAGCGGTGGCCAGGCTGCCGACGGTCCAGCGCTGTTCGGCACCGAGCCAGCCGACGTCCCGTGGTTGCTGGCGGCCCGAGTCGCGGATCACCACTTGCATCTGGCTTTCCAGGTCCTGGAAGCTCAGTTCGCGGTTGAGGCGGTGCAGGGGATGCTCCGGGTGGGCGACCGCCACGAACTCGACGTCGCTCAATTCCGCGCCCAGGTAACCGGGAATACTGAACCCGGTGATGGCCAGGTCGGCCACGCCTTCGAGCAGGACTTCCTCCACGCCCGACAGCACTTCCTCACGCAGGCGCACCCGGCAGCCACGGCTTTGCGGCATGAACGCGGTCAAGGCGCGGACGAGGCGGGCGCTTGGGTAAGCGGCATCGACCACCAGGCGCACTTCGGCTTCCCAGCCCTGCTCCATGTGATGGGCCAGGTCTTCCAGCTGACTGGCCTGTTTCACCAGTTGCCGGGAACGGCGTAATAGTACGCCGCCGGCTTCGGTCAGCACGGCTTTGCGTCCGTCGATGCGCAGCAACGGCACACCGAGTTGATCCTGCATGCGGGCCACGGTGTAGCTGACTGACGATTGCGAGCGATGCAGCGCCTCGGCGGCCTGGGCGAAACCACCGTGATCGACCACGGCTTGTAGCGTTCGCCATTGATCAAGGGTCACGCGGGGCGCTTTCATGTTGAGCTCCTCTTGTCCTAAGCTGGCAGCCCTTACTGGAGGCTGCTGAATGAAAAAAATCTGTTGTGTGATGCTGGCGCTGCTGCCGCTGACGGCGATGGCTTACCCGATCGACGTGAAGAAAGACCTCAACGGCATGAAGATCGATTACCAGACCTACGACACGGATAGCGACATCGGCTCCATTCAGGTGGCCAACTACGGCGACGTCGATGCCAGCTGCAAGGCCGTTTTCATCAATGGCCCGGAAGCACCGCGTACCCGCAAGATCGACGTACCGGCCGGCAAGCACAAAAATGCCACCGTCAAATTCACCCGTAGCATCATCAAGCTGCGCATCGAACTGTCCTGCACCCCGAAATGACGCCTGGCTCTTCTGTAGGAGCGAGCTTGCTCGCGATGCGGTGGGTCAATCGACACCACTGTGTCTGATACACCCTCGCGAGCAAGCTCGCTCCTACAGAGGCAGGGTATGCTGTGCTTATAAACGAATTTATTGATGGGTTATAGCAGTTATTTGCGCTTTTTCATCGATATGACTCTGTTTAACCTTCACTCCATCGACCTACAGCATTCTCAGATGGAGGCTACATCCCATGTCCCGCGTTCTGATCATCGAAAGCAGTGCCCGTCAGCAAGACTCGGTTTCCCGTCAACTGACCCAGACCTTCATCAGCCAGTGGAAAGCCGCCCACCCGAATGACCAGATCACCATCCGGGACCTGGCCGTCAAGCCGGTGCCGCACCTGGACATCAACCTGCTGGGTGGCTGGATGAAACCCGCCGAGCAGCGCAGCGACATCGAACAGGCGTCTCTGGAACGCTCCAACCAGTTGACCGACGAATTGCTCGCCGCCGATGTACTGGTGATGGCCGCGCCGATGTACAACTTCGCCATCCCCAGCACCCTGAAAGCCTGGCTTGACCATGTGCTGCGGGCCGGAGTGACCTTCAAGTACACCGAAACCGGTCCGCAAGGCTTGCTCAGCGGCAAGCGTGCCTACGTGCTGACGGCTCGTGGCGGGATCTACGCCGGCAGCACCGCCGATCACCAGGAACCGTACCTGCGTCAGGTCATGGGCTTCATCGGTATCCACGACGTGACATTCATCCACGCCGAAGGCATGAACCTGGGCGGTGACTTCCAGGAGAAAGGCTTGAACCAGGCGAACGCCAAGCTTTCGCAAGTGGCCTGATACGTTAATCGCCAGATAATCGCTGGATGGTCTAGTGACCTGGCGCAACCCTTCAAGCCTGTACGCGCATCGAACCTCCCTTCGCACTTGTTGCTCCTGAGTGCTCTGGCCCGATTGAACGCTTTAGCGAGATCGGGCTTTTTTTTGCCTGCGATTTTATAGACACCCATGTAACCCTGTGGGAGCGAGCCTGCTCGCGAAAGCGTCGGCATATCCAGCATCTATGTGTCTGACACGCCGTCTTCGCGAGCAGGCTCGCTCCCACAGGTTTTGTGTTGGTTTAGCGATCGCGATAAAGGGCAAAACCCGCTATCGTCGCCGCCATTCGAAATGAGGCGAGCATGGGCTATCTACTTTTTGTCACACTGATCCAGGCGTTTTCCTTCAGTTTGATCGGCGAATACCTGGCCGGTCATGTCGACAGTTACTTTGCCGTGCTGGTACGCGTACTGCTGGCAGGGCTGGTGTTCATCCCGCTGACCCGCTGGCGCTCGGTGGAGCCGGCATTCATGCGCGGCATGCTGCTGATCGGCGCGTTGCAGTTTGGCGTGACCTACGTCTGCCTGTACCTGAGCTTTCGTGTACTGACGGTGCCGGAAGTGTTGTTGTTCACCATCCTCACGCCGCTGCACGTGACCCTGATCGAAGATGCGCTCAACCGTCGCTTCAATCCCTGGGCCCTGGTCGCGGCGCTGGTGGCGGTGGCGGGGGCGGCGGTGATTCGCCTTGACCGGATCAGTCCGGACTTCCTCATGGGTTTCCTGTTGCTGCAATTGGCCAACTTCACCTTCGCTGCCGGGCAGGTGCTCTACAAACACCTGGTCGCGCGCCACCCAAGCGATCTGCCGCATTACCGTCGCTTCGGCTACTTCTACCTCGGCGCGCTGGCGGTGGTGTTGCCGGCGTTTCTACTATTCGGCAAACAGAACTTCCTGCCCGAAGCGCCGCTGCAATGGGGCGTGCTGCTGTTCCTCGGCCTGGTCTCGACCGCTTTGGGGCTGTACTGGTGGAACAAGGGCGCGTGCCTGGTCAACGGCGGGACGCTGGCGGTGATGAACAACCTGCATGTGCCGGTGGGACTGCTGATCAACCTGCTGATATGGAACCAGCATGAAGAACTGGGGCGGTTGTTGCTCGGCGGTTTGGTGATTTTGCTGGCGGTGTGGATCAGTCGGTTGGGTATACGCAAACCTCTGGCCGTCCACTGAACCCTGGATAACCCGATATCCCTTGTAGGAACAGGCTCGCTCCTACAAGGGATTGCGTGATCTCCGAAAATCACTTCGGCGCCAGTTGCCCCACCAGAAACTCGATAAACGCCCGGGTCTTTTGCGGCACCCGCCGCGCCGACGAATACACCGCGTTGATGGTGATCGCCGGAGCCTGCCATTCGCACAGCACCGGCACCAGCCGCCCGGCCGCCAGCGCATCTTCGACGATGAAGTCGGGCAGCAGGGCGATGCCCATGCCGGCTTCGGCGGCCTGGGCGAGCAGGTCGCCGTTGTTGGCGTGCAGTGGGCCGGTGACGTTCACCCGTTGGGTTTCCTTGCCATTGCACAGTTGCAGGCTGACACCGCTCTGCAGATACCCGTAGTTCAGGCATTGATGGGCGCGCAGATCCTGCGGAGTCTGCGGAACGCCGGCGCGTTCGAGATAAGCCGGGGACGCCACCATGATGCGCGGTGCGGGCGCCAGCTGCCGGGCGATCATCGTCGAGTCGGGCATGCTGGCGATGCGGATGGTTACGTCAAAGCCGCCCCGCACCGGATCGACCTGCTGGTCGCTGAGCACCAGTTGCAACTCGATGTTCGGGTGCTGTTCATGAAACAGCGGAATCAATGGCCCCAGCCGCCGAAGACCGAACGACATCGGCGCATTGACCCGCAACACACCGCGTAACTCGCCGATGCCGTCACGGGCGCGTTGCTCGGCCTCGTCCAGTGCCGCCAGCACCTCCCGTGCTGCGTCGAAATACTCGGCTCCGGCCTCGGTCAGGTGCAGGCTGCGGGTGGTGCGTTGCAGCAATTGCACGCCGATGGCTTCTTCCAGTGCCTGAATCTGTTTGCTGACTTTCGAGCGCGGCACGTCCATGGCCCGGGCGGCTGCGGCGAAGCCGTTCTCGCCGACCGTGACGACGAAGGCGCGCATGCATTCGATGCGATCCATATTGTCCCTGTTTTAGAATCAATGATTCTCGATTTTAGGTAATTGTCCCTTTTATTGCTAGCCCCTAAAGTGACATCCAAGCCGACAACAACGCTGCTGAAGGCAAGGTCGACTAACCCCTTACCCATTCGAAGTATCGACATCAAAAGGAACGCGCCATGTCTATTCGTGAACTGCTCAACCCAACCAACTCCGCCCTGATCCTGATCGACCACCAGCCGCAAATGGCTTTCGGCGTGCAGTCCATTGATCGCCAGACCCTGAAGAACAACACCGTGGGCCTGGCCAAGGCAGCGAAGATCTTCAACGTGCCGACCATCTACACCTCGGTCGAAACCGAAAGCTTCAGCGGTTACATCTGGCCTGAATTGCTGGCAGTGCACCCGGAGCAAAAGCCGATCGAGCGCACCTCGATGAACTCCTGGGAAGACAAGGCACTGGTAGACGCGGTGAAAGCCACCGGTCGCAAGAAGCTGATCATTGCGGCGCTGTGGACTGAGGTCTGCCTGACTTTCCCGGCACTGGAGGCCCTGGCTGAAGGCTACGAGGTGTACATCGTCACCGACGCCTCCGGTGGCACCAGCAAGGAAGCCCACGACATGTCGGTGCAACGGATGATTCAGGCCGGCGCGGTACCGGTGACCTGGCAACAGGTGTTGCTCGAATACCAGCGTGACTGGGCGCACAAGGATACTTACGAAGCGGTGATGGAACTGGTGCTGGAACACAGCGGCGCGTACGGCATGGGCGTGGATTACGCCTACACCATGGTGCACAAGGCACCGCAGCGGCAGGTGAAGTAACCGAGAATATTATCGCGACACCTGTGGGAGCGAGCAGGCTCGCTCCCACAGTTTTTTTGGGTGTTACACCCTGCGTTTTTCCGCTTCGGGAATATGGCTCACGCCCAGCACCGCCGGCAATATCCCCGCACGCAAATCCGTTCCGCTCGGCTGCTGATACAGGCTCAAGCCAAACTCCGGCAGCACCGCCAGCAGGTAGTCGAAAATATCCCCCTGGATCCGCTCGTAATCAGCCCACGCCGTGGTGCGGGTAAAACAGTAGATTTCCAGCGGAATACCCTGGGCCGTTGTCTGCATCTGACGCACCATGCAGGTCATGTTCGGCTGGATCTCCGGGTGACTCTTCAGGTAGGCCAGTGCATAGGCGCGCAAAGTGCCGATGTTGGTCATCCGCCGACGGTTGGCCGACATGGCCGCGACGTTGCCCTGAGCTTCGTTCCAGGCCTTGAGTTCGGCCTGTTTGCGGGTCATGTAGTCAGTGAGCAAGTGCACCTGGGACAGCTTCTGCTCTTCGTCGTCACGCAGAAAGCGTACGCCGCTGGCGTCGATGAACAGACTGCGTTTGATCCGGCGCCCGCCGGAAGCCTGCATGCCGCGCCAGTTCTTGAACGACTCGGACATCAGGCGCCAGGTCGGGATCGAGACGATGGTCTTGTCGAATCCGGTTAATAGTGAGTTAAGAAAAAAATGGACAGCTGAGAGCCCACTAAATCAACGCTTTGGGTTCAAACGGCTTTGTCCATTTTTTTGGGGTTGAAATGGACAGCAGATTCGATTGGTTTCAGAAGAGATCTAGGGCGCATAAGCCGCTTGAGGCCAAGCCAGTCTCCACGCATTGCGATGAGGGGTGAAGGCTGGTGCGATGAATTACCTGTCGGTAGAAGGGGAGGTAGCTCTGATTTTGAACGCCTTTTTCTGCGGAGAATGCCGCTTCTCTGCATGAGTGGCACATTATTGGCACTCTCCTAAGACGGCCTCTTCAGGCTGGGCCCACAATCGTATGCGAGAAATCGCTCAAGTCCTGAGAGGCTTCAAGTCTTATCACATAAATATCGAGTAAGAGACTTGTTCGGGGGAGCTAAGCGTTAAGCCTACGAATTTTTCTTATGCCAAAGCCGCCCAACTGTTGATTTCGGCAGTCCCAAAATCTCTACAACCTCAGCTTGGCTACGCCCTTCTTTTTTCAGCACCTGGACTGCTTCCCATTTTTTCTCCGCTGCTACCGTCTGCGGATGGGACAGCTTCTCTGGCTGGGTGGGGAGAGATGCATCCAGCAGTTCAATTGCGTCCAATTCTTCAAGAGCTAAATGCAAAATTTCCCTTGCGGATTTTTGGTCTTGGGCTGCATGAACAAGGGCTAGAAACGATACGGGATGCAGGTGCAGTGCTTCTGCGAGCTCCTGGCTGACTTCCAAGGTCGCCGACGTTTTGACCGCTTCGAGTTGGCTCACGTGCGATTGCGTTACGGTTATCGCAATGTCGTGCTGTGAGAGACCCAGTCGAGCCCTCAATAGCTGTAGCACTACTGCGTACGCCTTGCGAAGCAACATCCTAGCTCCCCTTCTAAAGCAGGACGGTATGCCGCGTTTGCGTAATCCCATTCAAATCTATATATTTATCTAAATGGGATTTGGTTGGGACGGTTTACGATTTCAACAGCGTTGCTTCAATCACTTCAGTGCCGGTGAAGCCTGCGAGGCCGGTTGCAACTACCGGTAACGACCCTAAGCATCAGCACCAGAATCCGAATCGTCCTACTGAACAATAGCCATAAATTGTCAGAACGTTGGGGGGGATAGATCTGCCTGAATTCAGGTTGCAAAGCTTGAGAGAGGTGATGAGCTGGTAATCACCAACCCCATCTTCACGTGACAAGATTTTTACCCAGCCCACCGTATTTCGAACTGCTGCACCGCGCCACGAGGAACCCCGCGTCATGTTTATTTCAGATAAAACTTTTTCGATTGGCCCGCCTGGATTCCCAGGGCCAGGCCAATCGGCTTGGCGAATGGTCGAGCGCGAATTGGAGGTTCCTTGGTACCACGTCCGCTGGCGGATTCGTGACGGAGGCCGATCTTGGCCTAAATGGTGTATGCCAGCAGACGCCTCCGTTCTGGAGCACTTACTTTCGCTGCGGAGTCCAGATCAGATGATCGAAGAGGTGCAGGTTGTGACCGCGCCCCATGTGAATGGAACTACTTCTGACCGCATGGAGACGTTGACCAGTCTGGTGGTTGGTTACGACCAAAATAGAAGGCGCGTTCTGCTTCACAAGGTCGCTAGCGGAGCTGTGTACAGCAGCGCTCACAATTGTCTCGATGTCAGTTTGCTCACCAACACTCGAACAATCTACGAGGATACGAAGAGTGCTCATTCACCAGTTCAGGAATGTGCTGAGAACTGATCAACAAGGCGTTTCCGATGAAGCTGCAAATCTATTCAGACCTGCATAACGAGTTCGCCCTGTTCGAGCCCGCTTCAAGCGGCGCGGACGTCGTCATTCTCGCCGGCGACATTGATATCAAATCGCGCGGCGTGAAATGGGCGAACGAGGTGTTCGGGTGCCCGGTGATCTACGTGTGTGGCAATCACGAGTTTTACGGTGGCCACATTGATCACACGCTTCGAAAAATGAAGGACGCGGCAGCGCCACATGTCCACGTCCTCGAAAACGAGGCTTTGATCCTGAATCAAACTAGGTTTTTGGTCACGACAGCGTGGACAGATTACTCCTCGACTGGAGACGTTGCTGCCGCGAAGCGCGTCGCTTGGGAATGGATGAACGACTTCACCGTCATCAGAGTAGACGAGAGATACCGGCGCCTTCGTCCTGATGACTTGATCGCTAGATCAAAAGCAGCCTATGCCTGGCTCACACAGGAACTGGACAAACCATTCGATGGCAAAACCGTTGTAGTTACGCACCATGCACCGGTATTGGATTACGTTGGTGATGAGCTTCCCGCACACCTGATCGCTGCTTATGCCAATGACTGGCCCGAGCTCTTGGGTAAGGCCGACTTTTGGATCTACGGACATACACATGTAGCAGCGGACTTCACCAAATGTGGATGCCGTGTGGTTTCAAACCCACTTGGGTACCCAGACCAAGAGACCGGCTTTGATCCTAATTTACTGATCGACCTCTGATTGCTAGTGATTGGTCAATAGGCACGCTCGCGCGGCTGGCCGCGCTCAATGAACGTGGAGGATTTTTTAATGGTGACGTTGGATGAAATCTCGCAACTCTTTTACGGCGCGGGAGAAGCAATTCCTGGTTGGAGTGGCTCGCAAGAAGACCTGATCTCTTTGGCAGGAAGGTCGTTCCCAGGCAAACCATTCTGCATCGTTCGGCAGTGGATTTTGATCGACCTCATCATGACGCCTGAGGAGAACGAAAAATTGACGAAGCTCGGACTGCTTCCTGCGACACTTTTCGCTCATGAGGTAGTCTTGGACAGCAAGGGCCGTTTCGAGCCGACCATGTGGGCACGCAGCAACTTCGGAAAATCATTCACCGAAGGCTGCATTTTTGAAACCAAAGACACCGTCTACTTGCTCTTAGGTGCAGGCCAGAAAAAAGAGGCTAGCGTGGCTGCCGCTTTTTCTATGTCCGCTGGGTGAGCTATGGCATCGCAAACACACAGTTATTGATTTTTTGAGGTTTGGCCGGATGCCTGATGTCATCGAAGTGGAGTTTCACGGCAAGGATGTGAGTGACTTTCAGCTGAGTCGCTTGGTGCGAGCGAGCCATCGAAAGTACAGCGTGCCAATTACTGCTTTCATCAGTGATGCTTTCATCGCCGAGGATACCTGCGTGGGTGTTTCTTTTGACCACTCTGAGAAACACGAGGGATACCGCAAAGCAGATGGCTCCATCCTTCGCACAGGAAAAATTCACACCGTACGAAAGGAAGGGCGTTTCTGGCTGCTTGAAACACAAGACGGCAATTATGTCATTGGCAGCTTTATGCGAGATGTTGGACGGCAGAGTTTTCTGAGGTTTCTGCGGACTGGCGAGCGCATCTGATACGTCAGTTAAAGAGCTCCGAAATCGCAATTCGGAGCTCTTTAACTTGGTCGGTTCCATCCCGTGACTCACCTCATCCATGGGCTGTTTTCACGAGAGTGGTACCTGACTCAGTAGCCGAACTCGTTCAGCAATTTCTGCAAAAACTCGCGCCGCCTTTGAACGATGCAAAGAATCAAATAATCCCGGTCGGTGTCTCTCGTCGACAGGTGCCCAGCATCCACCAGGCCATGGATGCAGCCTTCAGCTTTGCCCCTGGCCTCAAGCAATACCTCGATAGACGTACTCTTGTAAAGGTCGCCAACGATCAGTTGCCACCGTTTCTTTTGCCGGTGCCCGATAGGATCGTCCGAAAATTTTGGTGCGCTGATCAGTGCATTGAAATCGTTAGGTGCGCTGCTTTTTCTCAAGATGAATTCTCGCGATGTTGACATCTGAGAGGAGGCTATCACGCGTTCACTTAAGAGCCGGGAACTGGCTGTTGTATCGTTAAAAACAGCCACACAGCCGAGAGATAAAACCCTCGATATTCGTTTTAGTCAGCTGATTCGGCCCCCGCCACCTAGTGAGAGATCCCCCCCCCCCCGGTATTCGTCTGATACCCGGTGGTGCAGGTCTCAGCAGCCAAGGGGCCGAGAGATAAAACCCTCGATACTCGTTACAGCCAGCTGATTCGGCCCGCGCCACTGGGTGAGAGATGAAACCCCCGATATTCGTCTGAGCCCAGATGCTGCTGGCCGCAGCAGCCAGAAATCCAACTCGCACGGTTAGCAGCTTACGCGAAGAAGCGACTGCATTGCTGCCCCGGCGGTACATCGAAAAGCGGTCAGGATCCAGCTCTTATGACCACGTCGCGCTGCCATGAGATCGTTGGTCAGCTGTTGCCGCACATCTTCACTTAGGGATGGATTGGAGCAACGCCACCGCTGCCCTTTGACTACAAAGTATCGACCGTCGGGAGTCACTGGGTTCATCTCTGAAACCCCATTGTTAGCCGCGTCACCCGCTTCGTCACTTAACGAGGCTGATTTTACGACCATCGGCAAACAATCACCCACCGTTGGTCTTCTATATGCGCGAATTGGGCGCTGGATAGATTTGGTGTGCTACACATTGTATATGCTCGAAGGAATGGCCGACGGTGGGCATTGGAGGATGGGGCGACAGTACATCCTGATTGTGAATAGTAGTTGTGACGGCTATTTTCGTAGTGCGCGGGCGCGGTGCCCGGATCAATCAGGATACTATCCACAATCTATGAGCACCCTCCTATGGATACCAGAAACCCGTATACATATCTTCAGCCAAATACGGGGAATAATCCCGTCAGTGACACAGGGATAAATGAGTTAGCACCTGAGCCAGAGGAGATAGATCAGCGCGCCCTCAAGTTATTGGTAGGGATGATAGCTATTTTTTTAGCAAACGTTTGTAGTTTTCTTTCGGTTACTTCTATAGATTCAATCAGCGCATCCTACGTAGAAGGGGGGTGGCCTCGGGACTTCTTCGTTGGTTCTCTTTTTGCAATCTCTGCATTTTTGATAGCCTATAACGGTTCGTCGATACGAGAAAAATGTATAAGCAAAGTAGCAGGAGTGTCTGCATTGGGCGTCGCATTATTTCCTTGTGACTGCGTTAAGGAAAGTTTAGAGCAAGGAGCGAAGTTGTCCGACCTTACCTGCGGACAGTTAGATGCTTTGGGTAGGGCGTCACCTGTGCACTTCATCGCGGCGGCCACTCTTTTCATAATGTTGGCTATTTTTTGCCGAATTTTCTATCTGCGAGCAGAAAAGAAAATCAATAAAGAGGCGAAGCTTCGGAAGCGTATCTACTTAGTTTGTGGGGCTGCAATGATTGCATCCATTGTGTTTATGGCGGCGGGTTTATTATTACATACCAGCTTCGGAATTCCGCGTTTCACTTTCCAAGGTGAACGCGCTGGCTTGATTGCCTTTGGTATTTCATGGCTCACCGCAAGCAAAGTTTTACCTGGACTGTCAAGCGACGAGGAAAGGCTAAAGCTTATAAAAAGCAAGCCTGTTGTAAGACCAGCGAAGCCTGCAGTTTAGAAAGGAGGAGCAATCAGCCGAAGATACGCATAACAAGCCCCGACAAACAACCTCGGCGTTGATAAATTGTCTTCAATGTCTGCAGCATTTCATCATCTGACATATAAGCTTTCTCGGGAGTTTTTTGGTTTGCTGGATGCTCTGGAGCGAGCCGCTTAGCTTCATCAATGACGGGGTGCTACAAGCGTAATCGACCCCTCAGGTTGTCCCTCCAGCTAGCGTCAAATGAGCCGGAGCCGATGATTCAAGCTAGTTCGTGCAGGTGAAATACTGACGAAACATTCTGGCTATATGATTCGCGTCATTGAAATCTAGGGAGGTGGAGATGAATCGGCCATCAAGAAGTATGCGTAAACTGCTCGACTCCGTCGCTAGCAACAATGAGCACGCGGCGTTGGATGTTATGCGTGCAGCTGAGCAGATCACGGACGAGGTGTTACGGCAACGGTTGCTCAACCTGGTTCACCGGCTCAATCAGGACGCCGATGACCTGCGATTGGCGCGCGACGACATCCAAGGCGGTGCCATCAAATCCGCGTGACTGACCGCCAGCGACTTAGCGGACGGGCTGTACTAACCGTATGTTTGGGGTCGGTACGTATGGCAGCTCCGTCAACATCGAGTTCTGGCTGACCAACTGATCTTGGTTTGAGTACAAAAGGGCCTTAAGCAAGGCCCTTTTTTTATGCAGAGTAGTGCTTCATTGCCCCCGCCTGATATCAAGGCGAAAATCGGTCACTGACCACTGCACTACCGTGTCCTTGGGAAGCAGGCGTCCAAGTTGATTCCGGGAGCGAAGTTGATCAAGTTTGCAGGCAAAGGCCATGCGCCGCAAATGGAAGATCCGCCTGGCTTCAACAAAGTGCTGGCCGAAGAGTTGAACCGCAGTTAAGACAATTACAGGGAGATGAAAAGCAAAACCCCGGCGGTTGACCCAGCGGAGGTTGTTCTCCCTACCTCCCTACCTCCCTACCTCCCTGCTCGGAAGAGAACATCATAAAAATATATCAGCGCTTGCCAGTTTTTTGGTGGGCAGGGCGCTGGTTTACTGTGGGCTCTCATCTGTCCAGCGTGATTCGCGAGAATGCTTCCAATGATTTCGGGGCTAGTCTGAGACGGTACGGGGCGGGGTGCCTACTTTCGCCCCTTTCTCAAGCTATGATGTGGCCGTCCATCAAAAGGGCTTCCCCCCTTCTTGGCTTTTTCACACCTTTGAAATACCTAGCGTTTCAAAAAAAGTCAAAAATTTCTCGATTTAAGCTGTTTTTTTTAAAATATACCTATACTGCTAAAGCACTCAGCATAATTTGGAGGGATCCATGATCAGCAATAAAGTTACAGTCATTCTGTTGACAACACTGGCTATGTCCGCTTGTTCTGTGGCGCCAACCGTGAGATACACAACAATAAATTCGAGCAGCGACACCACTGGAGATGAGGAGGATTTTTTCTATCTTCAATCTTCAACAATCTCGATAGCTTCAATCAAAGACCCTACCTCAAAAGTAGTAACCGACTTCTCGATACAAAGCCTGCCCATCGAATCAACATCAAGAAGACTTTCGATAATTAGGGATGACCCATTTTATGCAAAAACGACTTTGAATATTACTAAATTACCTAATACCGATCTGATAAAAGAAGTTGGTACAGACGTCAACGACTATAGGGTGTCTATAATAAATACTATAGGCGCTATAATTGCGAAAGTAGCCGCATATACAGCAGCAGTGCAAGACATCAATGAATCAAGCCTGCCCTTACAAATTGACATGACACGACTCATATCAGCGACGGGTCGCGAGTCGCAAGTTTTAAACGATAGCAACGGTGTAACCATTGTGTTGGGAACCGTTCCTGCCGAGGCGAAGCCGGTGTCTGAATTACCCACCAATAAAGTAAATTATGCTATCTACGCAGCCTGTCGGCAGGCGACAGTTGCTTTCAAATATGGAGGGGCAGTGTACTCAAAAAATCTAAAAATAAGTGATCCAAGGTATTTTCAATTTGTTGCCTTTCCTGCAAAGGGAAAAGTCTCATTCCACAGTGAGTGTGGAGTTTCAACAACTAGCGAAAAAGATACTGGTGTATCGACTAATTCCGAAATCGTTGATGCTTTGGCCACCCAAGGGAAGGCCATAAAAGATGCGATCGACGCAGCGAAGAAAGACGCCAAAAAATGAATAAACTCACATTCAGGGCTTGCATAGTTTTTGCGATAGCTAGCGGATGCATCGTCGCAAGAGCTCAAGAAGAGCTCCCCTTCACCATAGATGTAACACCGGAAAACAATATTACAATCCAAGCATTCGGTATGCCTCCCATTATAAAAAATGGACGAGAATTGTTATTTGAATCGCTGACAGGTACTGAGTCTAGCGACTGCACTGACTACGGAAGGACAAGCGCCTCCTCAGCGAGAGCTAATGTTGAGAGTAGTATCAAACCTGACGGCGTGACAGCATTACTCACAAGTAACTCATTTTCCAGGGGCGGAAGTTACCGAAAATGCACAGCTTGTGTTTCAGGAAACTGCATTGGTGTGCTGGGGCACTATACGATAGGCAGATCAGAAGCAAAGTCTTCTGCAAAAATCGGCATTCACTTCAGCTCAAAATACCCTGAAACAAATTATCTAATCGATATATCCACGACCTCTACAAATCCAAACTTAAAACTGACACTCCAAGACAATGAAAAGTCGGAAAACAAAAGCCTTGCAGCTAAAACTGTTTCACTAGCCGGGTCACCGGGCACAACATCGTTATTTTCTATTGAGTTACCTGTCTCCACCAGTAATGAAGGTGAATGCTGCGACAGCATTGAAAATACTTCAGCAAGAGTCGACATGACAATTCGCAAAGCCCCTATCTTGGCATCAAACTACAAACTGGAGCCATATATAGTTGGCGGAAAACAAAGTAACGCTTACAAATATGTGGGCGCAATCCTTCTAGACAACAGCTTGCATTGCACTGGAACCATTATTGGTAAACGCACTATACTTACAGCAGCTCACTGTGTGAGCGGGTATGAAACTCAAGTAAAAAATATGGTATTCAAGCTTGGCTCAAATTTATTCGACTCAAAATTTGAAGCAGCAAAAATTGCGTCATTCGACTTTCCAAAAGATAGCTCCTCTGGATATTTTTTCAATCCCATAACTCTTGAAGATGATATTGCTTTACTTTACACATCCAGCGACCTCCCCGTAACACCTGTAAAAATGCACAACGGCTTTCCTAGCTGGGCAAACATTGCCCAAAATGGAACTGTACTCACATTTGTTGGGTTTGGGTATGATGTAATTGACAGTGATAAAGTAGGGCAAGGGATTAAAAGAGAAGCATCATGGCCAATAAACTCTGTCGAAAACAGAAGAGTATCCTTTAAGGTTAAAGGAAAAAACACCTGTAAGGGAGATTCGGGAGGGCCTGCGTTTCTGATCGAGTCCGGTGAGATTATGCAAGTGGCGGTAACCTCAGGAGGGGACGCTACATGCGAGAGTGGATTTGAAACTCGTATTGATGCATTCAAAGGATGGCTAGCAGATCGGGTACACTGACCAGCATGCCCGGGTTATTAGAGCGCACTTCTTTAATAAGGTAGCAGGCGTTATATTATTTACAGCTCTCCCAGAGTTGATATTCTCTCGAGCATCTCCTTCACTGATACATACCCAGCCTCAGTATTTGAAGCCTCTAATGGCGTCATCTTGTTGCCGCTGACCGAAAACTGACCCAGGTGTTCAACTGCTTTTGCTCAATTTCCGGGCAGGACAACACAGGGTGATCAGCATGGGAATGATGGGAAAAATTCGGCGCATTTATTTTCGCGACAGGCTGTCGCTGCATCAGATAGCCAAGCGTACCGGGCTGTCGAGAAACACCATCCGGAAATTGGTCAGAGCGCCCGAAGCAACTCAGCCGGCGTACTAGCGGTGCGCAACCTTCAACAAACTCAGTCCGTTTCACCAGACGCTGGAGCAGGCGCTCAAGGCCGATTCGTTTCGGGCAAAGCACAACCGCAGAAGCGCCAAAGCACTCCGTGAGCTGATCACGGCCGAGGGTTACGACGGCGGCTACAGCCAGCTCACCGCCTTCATACGCTCGTGGCGCGGCGAACAAGGCAAATCTTTACGTGCGTTTGTACCGCTGACGTTCTCGCTGAGTGAGGCTTTTCAATTTGACTGGAGCGAAGAAGGCCTGCTGATCGGCGGCCTGTTTCGACGCATCCAGGTCTCCCATATGAAGCTGTGCGCCAGTCGCGCATTTTTGGTTGGTGGCGTATCCCAGCCAAGGCCACGAGATGTTGTTCGATACCCATACCCGCTTGTTTGGCGCGTTAGGTGGGGGGCCACGTCGCGGCATCTACGACAACATGAAGACCGCTGTCGACAAGGTCAACAAGGGTAAGGGCCGTACGGTCAATGCCCGGTTTGCCGTGATGTGCGCCCACTACCTGTTCGATCCGGACTTCTGTAACGTGGCCTCGGGTTGGGAAAATGGCATCGTTGAAAAGAACGTCCAAGATAGCCGGCGGCGCCTCTGGCTTGATGCTCAAGATTGCATGTTCCATACCTTTGAAGAACTGAATGTCTGGCTCGGACAACGCTGTCGTGCGCTCTGGAGCGAGCTGCTGCACCCGCAGTACAACGGGCTGACGGTGGCGGACGTCCTGGAACTGGAACGGGTGGAAATGATGCCAATGCCCGCAGCCTTTGATGGCTATGTCGAACGCACCGTGCGGGTCTCCTAGCACCTGTCTGATCAGCGTGGCGCGAAATCGCTACTCGGTGCCGTGTGAGCGGGTCGGCCAGTGGGTCAGCAGCCGTCTGTATCCTTCCCGGGTGGTGGTCATCGCCGATGAAACGATGATTGCCAGTCACGAGCGCCTCTTTGATCGAGTCCAGGTCAGTTTTGACTGGCAGCATTACATCCCGCTCATCGAACGCAAGCTGGGAGCGCTGCGCAATGGCGCGCCGTTTGCCGATCTGCCAAAGCCGTTGCTGCTTCTCAAGCGCGGCCTGACACGTCATACCCATGGTGATCGAGTCATGACGCAGGTACTGGCTGCTGTTCCCATCGCTTGGCCCGATGCCGTGTTGGGGGCGGTGGAGTTAGTACTTGAGTCAGGCAGCTTGAGCGCAGATCACATCCTGAATGTCCTGGCTCGACTGACATCGACAGCAGCCCCTCCGTCCGCCGAAACCAGCCTTCAACTCAAAATAGCGCCTGTCGCCAATACGGCACGCTACGACCGGCTCCATGAGGAGACTCGCAATGTGTGGTCTTATGGCGGAACTCAAAGAACTGCGTCTGCATGGCATGGTCAGTGCCTGTGAAGAACTGGCTTCCCAAGGAGAAGCCACGACGGCGTCGTCGAAATGGTTGCTCGAACATCTGCTTCAACAAGAACAAGCAGATCGTGCCGTACGTTCTGTGAATCATCAGATGAACATGGCCAAACTGCCCATGCATCGTGATTTGGCAGGCTTCGACTTCAGCGCTTCCAGCGCAGACGCTCGCCTGGTCAGGGATCTGTCCAACCTGGAGTTCACCGATACCGCGCAGAATGTCGTGTTCATCGGCGGGCCTGGGCCAGGCAAGACCCACCTGGCCACCGCCTTGGCCGTGTCCGGGATCACTACGCATTACAAACGCGTGCACTTCTACTCCACGGTGGATCTGGTCAATTTACTGGAGCGCGAAAAGTACGACGGCAAGACGGGCCGAATCGCTCAAGGGCTGCTACGGACAGACTTGGTGATACTCGATGAACTGGGGCATTTGCCCTTCAGCCAGAGCGGTGGCTCCCTGTTATTTCACCTGCTATCCAAGCTGTACGAGCACACCAGCGTAGTCATCACCACCAACCTCAGCTTCTCAGAATGGTCGAGTGGTTTGGCGACGCCAAGATGACCACTGCGTTGCTGGATCGGCTGACACACCACTGCCACATCGTCGAAACGGGCAACGAGTCCTACCGTCTGCAACACAGCAGCTTGGTAGCCCAGGCAAAGATCAAATCACGTGAACGAAAGCGCAAAGACGATGCTGGTGCCGAGGACGATGAGCCGTTTTGATCTGCACCGGAAATAACCTGTCGTATGCGTACATGCGGTGGGGCTTGATGCCTCTTCCAACGGGACACGACTGCTAAGCTTATTCACAATTGCTGATGCAAAAATCAGCAATCCGCCCTGGGTCAATTTTAATCAGCAGGGTGGGTCAGTTTTCAATCCACGCCAACACTTACACCCACTATGACAAGCAAACAAGAATCTTTTCCGACATGGTCTCGCTGGTTGCTCGCTAGAGTGCCTGTGGCAGAGATTTCCATATAGAGCCGCCTAGAAGTAACCTAAAGGACAATTATATCATTTAGGAAATTCAGCTATTCACAATAAGTCTAGCCATAACATGTTATTCGCCCATGCTGACTTTCGAAAAGCGAACTACGCTAGTGTCTTGCGAGAAAGCTCAATAAAAGTACTATGATCGCACTGTGGAGATATAAGGATAAAGTTGGCTAGCACTAATCATCCATGAGTTAGCTAGGAGCAGAAAATGTCAAAGTGCCGAGTGATTGTGGAACTGCAATATAGCGAACCAATAGCTGAGGCTGCATTATTCGCCGCCTCAGCGGCAGTGAACGAGTTAGGCGCTGAAGTGGCGCCAAATATTAAAGGAGTAAAACTGGATACGACCTTTGCCCCAATTAAGATACCAGGAATGAGAGCAAGGACAGCTATGGATACACCCTATGTCTCTGGAGAAAAATTTTATTTATTTATCGAGCCAAAAGATTCGACTTATATTGTTAGGGGAGTGGTTGACGAAGAGAAAATAGAAGAAATATCAACCCACAAATCTGTAGTGGGAGTCTACGCTGACATCGAAATTCAACCATGTCAAATATGTCCAGGTAGCCCTCCATTGGGCACCGACTCCGATGTGGAGCGCCTGCTATGCACTCCTAAACTGCATCGAAATGGTGTCGATGGCTCAGGAGTACTAATCGCAATTGTTGACACAGGTTTTAATCTGACATACCTCGCGAGCCGTGGGAAAACGATAACTCTAGACGCGTCAAGAAGTTGGGTGCCAGCTGCTGGCATGACTCCAGGGGATGCACCGGTAAGTCACGGTACTATGTGTGCTTACGATGCAGCTATTGCCGCCCCTAGAGCGACTTTTTTAGACATACAACTGCTACGATCCACCACTCCAGGCCCAAGCCCGATGGCGGGTTTATTGTCAGATGCAATTCGTGCATACAGCCATCTGATTAGCATCATGAATGCTCCGACACGGCCTGGTGAAAATAGATCTATGGTAGTAAGCAACAGCTGGGGTATGTTTCACCCATCATGGGATTTACCTGTCGGTTCGCCGGGGAACTACTCGGACAACCCCAACCATCCATTCAACCGAATAGTGAGCGCACTTGAGCAGGCGGGTGCAGATATTTTATTTGCCGCAGGCAACTGTGGTTCCAATTGCCCTGACAGTCGCTGCGATGGTGTAACCACTAACGCCATATATGGGGCAAATAGCCACCCATCTGTAATAACAGTCGCAGGCGTTGATGTAACGAATAGTCGAGTTGGATATTCAACGCAAGGGCCGGGGAGGCTATCCAGGGATAAGCCAGATGTGTGCGGATATACACACTTTCAAGGGTCTGGAGTATATTCAGCAGACGGTGGAACATCTGCAGCAACCCCAGTAGTTGCTGGTGTTGTTGCTGCATACCGAACCCGCCATCCTTATTCCCCAGGCAACCCATCTGTATCTCCTGCAGCAATACGTGCACTGTTACGCTCGACAGCGTCGGATTTAGGAACAGCGGGATTCGACTTCGATCACGGATTTGGAGTCGTAAATTGTTGCTTGCTTCACCGATGGCTCGATGCGCTTACACCGCCAGGAGGACTGCCGACGAAGATTGACATATGTCGATATTTCCCAAAGTCTAAAATGTGTCAACCTCTAGATCCTAGAGTCCCAGATCCTCACCTTCCACCGACTCCGAATTTGTCCACCCCTTTATTCTTTCAGGCTATAGAAAAAATGGCCAAAGAAATAGAAAGTTTTAACGAGGGCGACACCTTGGGAAATGAACATACGAGTTTTATAGAGCTCGCATTGCAGATTGGCTACGTTTACGGACAAAGTATCACCGCAGCCAAAACAGTCAGTCCACAAAAATGCGACTGCAAAAAATCAGAGTCATGACAGTTCTAGCATTGTGGGCTAGAATTTAATATGCAAGATAAGCATGCGTTACCTAGTCTTGTAGATAACGCTTGCTTATTTATTACGCTGATCACACCGGGCGCGATGTTATAAATATCCGCAGTCCAAGGAATACCGACAACTTTAATAGCATCCTAGGAATATATTAATGAATAAGCTACTGCTACAATTTAAGCATAAAGATGGTGCGCCAACTATTAAAGATGCCTGCAATCTTTTTGATCTTAAAGTTGATGAAATTGATGCGCAATTTGGTATCATAGAAACCGATCCAATAGAAAAATTGTATACCATGCGGGTGTCCTCGGAAGCGAAGGAGCGCATCGAGAAAAAGCTCAAGAATAATCAGAGTGATCCAGCCGAAGGAATATTTTCTGATTCACATATTGAAGTTTTTGATGAGCCAAAAAAATAGACATTAATACAAGGTGTTGTGGTTTGGGTGGGAAATACATCTACTGAGGAGTTTTTTAATGACCGGCAACACGTAACGATTTCAACATCGGCACGGGCTTCAGCTGCGACAGTTTATGACAGCGTAATGCGGCTTTTCTGAGTAGGAAGAATGACTGCCACGGTGAAGTCGGTGACAAGTGCCTCGCCACCTCCGTGGAAGGCCGACTTGCCTAAAGCTTTGAGCTGACCTAGTACCATGCTGGCATTCATCTAACGAAGGGCAACTATTTGCTGATTCTGTTGAAAAAGTCGGTTCGCCCAAGCGGCCTGGTCATTGACTGGTTAAAACGCCTTTTTGCACACTGCTACGTGAAGTCTGAGTCCGGAAGCCTCTGCCGAAAGTAAAGATTTCAATCTCGGACGCATACTTTTCTGCTGCGGTAACCATGGTCGACTTTTTCAACAAAATCTGCTGATATCCGTCACTCCGGCGCTATCATCACCGCCAGAGTCATGTTGATGAACTCTTCGTTCTTGTTGATCGTTGCCAGCGTGCCGCGCACATTGCCTCCAACTTCACCCGAGCCGCGCTGCTCTACCCACAGTGTCAGCTCCATGATCGCGGCTTCGAGTGCCAACTGATTTTGATTGATCTTGAAGAGTAGGGAAGGGAGTAAGTCTACGTTCGACATTGTGATTCCTCCATGGAAGCGCTCAGCCTAGCAGGCGGGTACTATTCTCGTTGAAGCTGCCTGGCGTCTGAGGTCACCGTTTTCATAATAGAAACCAGCTTTTTGAGCAGATCCGCATAGTAGCGAGTGAGATACCGCACTGGCTCAGTAGGTGCTATGCGGAGCAACATCACGCCCAGCCAACCACTTCGGATGTTCAGCATTCAAAGTCGAGCAAACAGCGTCTGCCTCTGTCCTAACCTTGAACACACCATGCTTGCTGAACCTCCCACTACAAGATCAACGACCCTTTATCGCTTGCTGCCATTGTCCAGAGTGGTGGTCTCAATCACTCTGAATCTTGCGTGCATGGTTGCTTTCCGTGCATGAGATTGGTGTCCCACAAGTACCGGCAAAAGGAGACGATTTCAAGAACGGGACGGGCTTCAGCTGAGACAATTTATGACAGTGCAATGCGCTCGTCTTTGCAGGGAGGCCGGCTCAGCAGTAGGTAGCGTGTCGAGGCATTTTCTTAAAGTCGCTGCTTCGGGCCGGCGGCCCGGCTACCCGGCATTCAGCTGCTGTCTGTGTGCTGGAGACCTAGTCAAACGTTATCGATATTAACTGAACACTCGTGAAGATTGCGGACATGGAGGCCTCCAAACCGACCGGAATTTCGTGTACAGCACGGATTGCCTGGCCTCCTGCCTGCCGGAATCAGCTGAGCGCGGGATCGGTACGCGACAACTGAACCGACCGGATTTTCGTGTACAGCACGTAAAGCATGGTTTCCGGCCCACGCTGAAAGATAGATACAGTAGGCGCGGATGGTGCGGTCGCTCCTTCGGGCCAATGAGGCCCGGCTCTGCGCGCGACAAGCTCGTACTGTAGATAGAGGTTTTTTTCCGGAAGTTTGGCCCCGGCTCAGGCGTCACGAGAGCAGCTCTCGAACAGGCCCGGCGCTACTATCCCGACCAGATGTCCTTGGCATAGCTGAGCTGGAGTTTGCGAGTAACAGAGCCGGCACCGGAATCCGTGTGAGAAGTGCCTGCCAGGGACGGTAGGGCTTCGCTACTGCCGAAGGAAACCCGATCACTCATTCGCGACTCGCTCTTTCGACTCGAGACGGGGTTCACCTACGGACAGCTGCGCCGTACCTTTCCAACGTTTGTCACCTAGCGGTGACTCGTGAGTTCGTCAAACTGTCCCACCAACAACAGCAATCGATAATGCGCCGAAAGACTTGGCACCTCGCACGGGTGGGCATTGATTGCAAGCGGCAAAAACAATTCCAACATGGCCATACAACATGCACCCGTTACGACAAAGCCTGCACAACGAACTACACGCGCGCCCGTCACTGTATTTCGATGAGCCGGCCCATGTGTTTCATCTGGCCTTCCTCGGCAGCGATCAGGAGTGCAATGCATTCCTTGAACAATGCTGCCTTGGCTCCCTCGACCTGAATGCCGCCCAAGGCATTACCCAACTCGATGGCCATGCACTGAAATGGGAGCGCCATGCCGAGTTTTTCACCCTGACACTGGTGGTCACTTCATCCTGTGATGACTTGTCTTGGACAACGCTGCCCGAGGTGCTGGCGTCAAAGGTTGAAGTGCATTTGCCGCCTCTGATCAACTCGGTGCAGATTGTAGTGCGTGGTGAAGCCGACCTGGATCTGTCCCATTACGGCTTTAAGGATCCGAGCGGTTCTTGCGTGGGGGGTGGCGATGCAATGGTATGGAGTGATTTTCGCCTGAGCGAGGATGGCAACAACCACATGTTGTTCGTCAACCGGCGCCTGAATGCCTACCGCCAGGGCCGGATGATACGCCGCCTGCTGGAAATCGAGACCTATAGGATGATGGCTTCGTTATCGTTGACCATGGCCAAAGACTTGAGCGCGCAGCTCGATGTTTTTGACAAGACCTTGGTCACCCTTTCCGAACGGAACGCCGACCCCGACGGCAGTAATGCGAAAGCCCTGCTTGCGGATATTTCCAACCTTTCTGCCCAAGTGGTGAGCAGCTCTGCGAAAACCCGGCACCGCTTCAGTGCCACGCAAGCCTATGCACAATTGGTGTTCGAACGTTTGGGTGAGCTGCGAGAAAGTCACGTAGGTGATTGCCAACGCCTGGGCGTATTTATCGAGCGCCGCTTCAAACCTACCGTCAGGTACTGCACCGCCACCGAACAGCGCCTGGAGCACCTGGCCGAAAGCGTGGCCAACCTGGGCGATTTACTACAAGCACGGGTTCAGGTAGAAATGGAGGAACAGAACTCGGAAATCCTGAAAAGCCTGAATGCTCGCGCCGATGCTCAGATCAAGATCCAGCGCGCAGTGGAGGGGCTGTCGATTATTGCCATTACCTACTACCTGCTCAGTTTGTTCAAGCTGGGTTACTCAGGGCTGCACCTGCTTGGCGTTGGGGTGGCCCCGCGAGAGGCCATGCTGGTAATGACGCCGCTCGCGATCGGTATTCTTGCGTTGATCGTGCTCCGTATCAAGAAAGTCAAAGAGCACTGAGACGATGACCTGACTAATTTTAGGTACTAGGGCGCGTGGTGTTAAAAACTGGGAGCGCACACACATTATTGAAGTCGCTGAATGACTGCTTGCGGATGTGGATTCAACCGGTCGAATGCAAACCGGTGGGCAAGTTGAACGCAATTTGGCAACTGTCGGTGGCACCCCGAAACCGGTCATGATTCAGCCCTCGCGACCTCTTTGCCAACCTCCAGAATTTGCTCCCAGCAAATCCATCGGTCGCAATTTTCCTCGCTCGACATTGACCGCAAGCAAGCTTCGACGTTAACTGTATGTATATACAGTCTAGGTTGAGGCTTTCCTCATGAGCTTCACCATCCTCGGGCCATTGGCGGAAGGGGGAGTCCAGCTCCCGTTTTACTCATTCAAAGTCCCAGCTGGATTCCCATCGCCGGCTGCGGATCATCTCGAGCAGCACATATCAATCGATGAACTGCTGGACATTCGGGCTCCCCATATCTACCTGGTGCGCATCGAGGGGAGCAGCATGGAAGGTGCGGGCATCTTTGATGGGGACATGGCCGTGGTGGATCGCTCGATCACTGCCGAGCACGGACACATCGTCATTGCGGCTGTGAACTGCGAGCCGGTGTGCAAACGACTGTGCAAGCGTGGGCCTAATATCATCTTGATGTCCGAGAACGTAGGTTATCCGCCGCGCTACATCCTCGAAGGCGATGAGCTGATCATCTGGGGAGTGGTGACATTTAGCGTGCGTGCACATGATCCGAAAGCCTGATCCTGTCTTCGCGCTGATCGACTGCAATAGCTTCTACGCGAGCTGTGAGCGCGTGTTCCGTCCTGACCTGGCCAAGACTCCCATCGTGGTGTTGTCGAACAACGATGGCTGCGTAATCGCTCGAAGTGCGGACAGCAAACCGTTTGTGAAAATGGGTGAGCCGTACTTTCAAATCAAGCACAAGCTCAAGCAGCACGGTATCGTCGCCTTCTCTTCAAACTACGCGCTGTACGGTGACATGAGCGAGCGGGTGATGAGCGTCATCGAGTCGTTAGTGCCGGCGGTTGAGGTCTACAGCATCGATGAAGCCTTCGCAGATTTGACCGGCGTACCGGGTGATCTCGAGGCACTGGGGCGACGGATCCGGGCACAGGTGTATCGAAGCACCGGCATTCCGGTCGGCGTCGGTATTGCCGGTACCAAAACCTTGAGCAAACTCGCAAATCACGCAGCCAAAAAATGGCAGGCGCAGAGTGGCGGTGTCGTTGATCTACGTGACCAGATCAAGCGCGATTGGGTACTCAAGAAGTGTTCGGTCTCGGACGTTTGGGGTGTAGGTCGAAAGATGACTCTGCACTTGGAAGGCATGGGCATCAAGTCTGCTTGGGATCTCTCCAAAACCGATCCCTGGACGTTGCGCAAAAAATTCAGCGTAGTGATTGAGAAGACGGCGCGCGAGCTCGCTGGAACGTCATGTCTTGAGCTCGATGAGCCTGATCCTCCCAAGCAGGAGATCTGCTGTTCCCGCATGTTTGGCAAACGCCTCACCCAGATCGCACCAATCAAGGAGGCGGTCGCTTCCTACATGATGCGAGCCACGGAAAAGCTCCGTGCGCAGCAATCGTTGTGCAAGAAAATCAGGGTCAGTGTCCGCACCGGCATGTTCAATCCAGAGGAAGCAAAGCACGCCAATGGTGTGTTGGTTGAATTGCCTTACCCAACTGATGATGTTCGATTGATGACGAAGGCGGCGGTGGAGGCTGTTGATCGTGTGTTCCGACTAGGGTTCAAGTACAGCAAAGCAGAGGTGCTCTTGCTCAGCCTTTGCCAGAAAGGCGAGTACACCGATGACCTGTTTTCGATCTCACAGCCGGTCGCGACTGAGCAAGTCATGGGCGTGCTGGATTCCATCAATGAGCGATGGGGTAGGGGAACATTGCGCTTGGCGAGCGTGCCGACCAATCCTGATTGGGGGATGCGCCGGGAGATGATGAGCCAGAGCTTCACAACGCGGGTTGATCAGTTATGGACGGTGTACTGTCGGTAGTCCGAGCACTCTGCTGGCTTCACCCGAGAGACTTGATTGGATTATTCGAAATTATGGCTCAGTAATAATTATTGCTGAGCCATAATTTCTAGCGAGTTTTGACGGAGATTAGATCTTGGTGTCGACTCGGGGGCTGGGCGTTGGTTAGGGACTTTCTGGAGATGTAATTGGACAGCGACGTGATCTGCTTTGGCTGTGTAAATGATGACTACCTTGTTAAGCTCATCAAGAGAAAAGGGGTCAGCTCGGAATGCTCAGTTTGTTCAAAAAAGCGTAAGGCCATTCCTGTTAACGACTTGGTTTTGATGGTCGATGACGTTTTACAACGCTATTTTTTACCGGGTGCGGATCATCCAAGATTCACTAGTAGTGGGAACTTTTCCCACTATGAGCAGAAGGGTGATCTGTTGATCCTTCATGTTGCCGAGATGCTTTGCGTTGATGAGGATGATCCGGCGGCGGAGCTAGTTTGCGGTGCTTTAACGACTTGCTCGCACCATGAGTTCAGGCAGGGTGGAGAGCCCAAATATAGCGACGAAATAAATTACGTCTCGCGAGCGCTCAAGCCCTATCAGGCTGAGCACCGATGGGACGATTTCAAGCTCGACATGAAGCATGGGAATCGTTTCTTCAACAAAAATGCGAAGCAGTTTCTTGATTGGCTGTTTCAAGGGATTGATCTCTTTAAAGTCTACGGCGACTCCAGAACCGTAATCAGAGAGCTGACCGATGAAGAGATCTATCGTGGTAGACGCTGTGATTCCACGGCTGAGTATGACTCGATCGCGAAGGATGCCGCCAATCAATTAGGGGCGCCACCAAAGGAACGTGCGGGTTCGGGGCGGATGAATCCTGCGGGTGTACCTGCCTTCTATGGAGCATTCGAACGTGACACATGCGTCGCTGAACTCCGTCCTCCTGTAGGAGGTCGCGTTATTAGTGGGCTATTTAAGCTTACAAGGCCAGTTCGGGTTTTGGACTTCATAACCTTAGACAAGGCATATGAAGCGCACCCGCTAAGCATCTTTGATCCCGCCTACGCAGAAAAAAAGGGGCGCCGAGATTTTCTTAAAACACTACACAGCAAAATCAGAATCCCCGTATTACCCGACCAGGAGCATGAGTATTTAGTCACTCAAGTAATGGCGGAGTACTTGGCCACACAGCGAACACCTCCCATCGATGGAGTTCTTTTTGCCTCCGTACAGGTGGAGGATGGCACAAATCTAACCTTGTTTAACCATGCGGTGATTGCCGAAGAACCACGGATGGATGTAATCGACAGTCTTGGGCAAATATCGAATTCTTCACCTCCGCGCTTGAGTGCTATTGAATACGTTTCGAATTCACTCATGCTCCACAGCGTTCAGCGGGTTAAATTCTCGACGGATGATTCGCCGCGAAATGATAACGATCCTGATCAGTGCGATTTTGATGACGATTGGTATGGGAGTGATTGGGATTAACCCCAGCTGGTACAAAGCCTGGCCACATACTGTCTGTGAAGTAGAGCGCGCATTAGGCTTTGTGAGATACCCTAATCGCGTTCTTTAATTCACACGCTCGGACGGGCGCATACAAATTACATTTGAGGTTTTCTATGTCCAAACTCGCAGAGTTCCGCCAGCTCGAAAAACACCTCGCCGAACAGCTCCAAGCTCTCGAAGCCCTGAAAGACGATGCTGGCCTCAAGAAAGAAATCGAATTCGAAACTAAGCTGCGTGCACTGCTGGGTGAGTACAGCTACAGCCTGAAAGATGTGATCAACCTACTTGATCCGCAAGCAGGACGTCGCGCTCCAGCCGTCGAGTCCAAAGCCGGCGCCCGTAAGCCACGCCAAGTGAAAGTCTATAAAAACCCTCATACCGGCGAAGTCGTCGAAACCAAAGGCGGCAATCACAAGACGCTAAAAGAGTGGAAAGCAGAGCACGGCTCCGCGACCGTTGAGTCTTGGCTGACCAAGTGATTTTGGTTTGAGTACAAAAGGGCCCAGCCAGGGCCCTTTTTGCCGTCCGGTTTTATTCAGAACTGATCTTAACTTGGTCACTAATGAGTTGTGCGAGTATCCGCACCGCTTCGGTAAAGCTCTGTCGAGACCTGTGTATGAGCCCGATATCACGGTGGAAGGTGTGCTGTCCGAGATCGAGCGCTCGTACACCTACGGGCCATTCCTGATGGGTTGCTGTCTGCGGCACCAGAGCTACACCGACACCATTTCCAACCAGCTTGATGATGGCCTCTAGTTCATCCAGCCTCTCCGGTCAGCTCTCTGCGAAGACTCGCTCATAGAATGACTCATCAAACGGAGTTCTTCGCTCTGGTGGGCAGCGCTCTAAAAGACCTCTTAGAAGGCGGACGACATCGTCGTCACGCGTCTTATTCTCCGCAATTGTTTCAAGGTCGACTTTTGGTATCAAAGCAGCTTGGGTCGCGTCACAAAGAATTGCCCATGGAGCATTACTTGACCATACGGCGGCGAATAGTGCTTGTCCCCGTTCAGTATGATTTCGCGCATTGTAGTTTGAGTCGACGGACTGAAGCAGGAGAGGTAGGCGGTGGTTGCTAGTCACGAAAGCCGAACGGAGTCCTTGAAATTTTTGTTGTGGAGTCTTATGCCGCCGCCACGCGGCATGTATGTGGCATGCTCCAAATTCAAGGCGTTCTACAGAGTCATTTAGGATGTCTTTCCAACTCAAATCTGTAGGCATGGTTCCGTTCCCAGTAAATGTACGTTGAAGAGACTAGCTGAAGAATGACGTTTGATTGATGACAAAGGCTGCAGTGGAAGCTGTAGATCGGGCATTTCGGCCTTGGTTCAAATACGGCAAACCCGAGGTGGTTCTGATTAACCATTGCCGAATAGGCAAGTGCACCGTAAATCTTTTTTTCACCCTCTCAATCAGACGTTACGGAGATAGTGATGTGCTTTTTTGACGTCATAAATGGGAGGTGGGGCAGGGGAGCTTTGCTTATCGGTAGTGCGCCGTTGAACCGGATTAGGGGATGCGGAGGGAGATGATGAGCCAGAGTTACACCTCTCATGATCTACCAGCTTTGGAGGAATTATTGCAAGTAGCACCAGTACGATACTGCTTATTTATTGAGACGCTGTATCTTGATGTAGGAACTCTGTTTGTCGCAGTTGCGAATATTAGTATCAGTTTTTATTATCTAATCAAACAACGGTGATTTTCTTTTAATTGTCATTCAGCGCTTTGATTGTTAGTGCTAAGCCACAAAACTCTATTGTTCGAAAGCTTAACTAACACTGACACCTCATTTGACACCTGTCTCCTTTCCTTGCAAAAAAGCAATGTCAATCTACACTGTGGATACATAGCAGGAAACGTTTTGCTATAAAGCAAGAGAGCACAAGGGGTAGATATGAAAATTGGAGCAAAAAATTTTCAGGGAATAACACGCTATCAAGAAATCGAAATCGAAAAGCTTTGCTTGTTATACGGAAAAAACTCTTCTGGAAAAAGCTCAATACTTGACGCGATTCGAGTCGGAAAAGACCTCTACAAAGAAGGCAGTTCTGCACTACCAGGAAAATGGATGTCCTCGATATCAAGCACCCCAAGAGAGGGTGAAGATGAAACGATTTTGCTTTTCGAAGAAAAAAACGTTATCAGCTTTGATGACTGGTACAGAAGCACTATCAGAACATGCTTTTTTCCACAAGAAGACTTCCTCCCATTGAAGCTATTAGAGGGGCCATTAAGTGATGTCGAAAAAATTGCCATTCAGATAAAGTGGACATCTCCAAAAAGTGATCCAAGGATTACTGGTTACAAGGTGTTTTTTGACGGAAGCCCAGTTCTAACCTGGAGTAGAGGCTGCAACAGAACCGGGAAAGGGACTATACACAAGAATCACGACTTCATAACAAATGTAACCATTCTCTCCGAAGATGACCCTTGGGCAGCTTCATCCATAACCAGAAGTTGCACCCAGAACACTAGCGAAGACTTTAGCTGCAACTTCAATATTTACTCATTCGACGATGCAGTCGACTTTGTATTAGATAACGAAGGAGATTGCCTGTTTTCCAAGCAAGATGATTTGGCGCTTTTCTTATTCATGTTCCTTATCTCTGGAACATCCTACTGGCTAAGCCAGGTATTAAACTTTAACGAAGTCCCAGAAATTCGCACAATCAACAATATATCATTTAGCCAAGAAGATTTATTTTTCCATAAATTTGACAAATCAAGATACCATGAAGCGATCCTAAATATATATGCGCTTGAATCTGAGCTCGGCGAAGACAAGGAGTCTTACAAGCAGCGCATCGCTCTAGTAAATGAGTTTCTTTCCAGCGAAAAATACTTGAACTCTGGATTTAAAATCGAAACAGAGCTCAGATATCATATGACTCAGAAGCTAATAGATGAGTGTCGCGAAGCACCACCAGATGCGATAGCCAATTTGCTGAGTAGCCTCGATCCCGAACACATAACCACAAAACTAACTCTAAGAGACATAGCCCGTAATTCGCTAGTGGATCTTGACGACGTAGGAGTAGGGGTATCCCAAGTAATACCGGTAATTATTGCTGCCGCAATGGGGCGAAATGCCTATATCCAACAGCCAGAACTGCACTTGCATCCAAAAATGCAAGCAAGCATCGTCGACATATTTATTGCTGCATTAAAAATAGAGCAAAACCCCTACCTGGAATCACCAACGTTTATACTTGAAACACATAGCGAACTTCTCGCTCTGCGCTTGCTAAGAAGAATTTGCGAAACCAATAGGGCGCAAATTAAAGATCATAAGCTAGAGCTTTACCCGGATAAAGTATCTATAATATATGTAGACAAAAACGACAAAGGAGAAACCACTCTAACTAAATTGAGGGTGTCTGAATCTGGAGACTTCCTTGATCGCTGGCCGGATGGTTTTTTTGCTGAAAGAGATGCGGAGCTATTCTATGATTAACCAAAGATATGCTCTAAATCCTGAAGTACAACTTGAGCCATTAGAGCTGATACTAATTCTGAGCAAGTTTGGACTAAGTGAAGGAAGATTCATATCTCGCCTACCAGATGGCTGGCGACAGCAGGTCATACAGGAATTCGAAAAGAGAAATCTCGGCACAATTGAAATGGTGAGAATCAGAAGGCACTTGCAGAGCCTCAAGGAAAGAGGCGGAATTTTGAATGTCTCAATAGAGTACAAGAAAGAACTAACCTGGCTTAAAAATGCCTTCCAAGCAAAAAACAAAGGTCTAATAGACGACATAATCAGCGATGACGTCAACCATGGTCTTTCCGCAAAAGACATCATTGATAGTGATTCGCTGCGCGCGTGCAGGGATACAAAAATCACTTGGACAGCCGATGAGATGGTAAAAGTTGCAATGCCTCTCCTTAGCATGAGCGAGGAAGTTTACATAGTCGACCGGTTCATAAAACTCCGAAACAGCGAACCTGACGGATACGTAGCGTTTTTCAAGAAGATTATTCAAGCCACACAAAGCAAGAAGACAAAACTCATAATCTACTGTGCTCAGGAAGTTTTCAATCAAACAAATTCCGAAAAGAATTTTCGTGAAAAAATCAGTCCGCTACTCAGTAGCAGGCAATCGATTGAATTTTTTCTCCTTTCTGACCATGCTGCCCCGCATGAGAGGTTTATTATTTCTATAAAGGGGGGAATTTATTTCGATAAAGGATTTCATTCCAGCATAGATTCTAGTGAACGACACATGGTTGGCTATTATTCAAAAAGTGCACATGAACAGCAGTGGAAAGATTTTGTCGAAAATCGAAGCAGCCTTAAAATAGAAAATCACATCAAAATTCCTGACTAACCAGAATGCACGAATTCGTGAACTCCGCGCCGTAGTGATGCGTGAGGGCTAAGTTGAGTCCCGACAAGGTCTACTTGACGCCTACGAGAAGCAATGCGCGATGACAGGCTGCGCGGTGCTGGAAACCCTTGAAGCAGCGCACATCAAGCCTTACCGGGGGCCGGTCGTTTCCAGTTTAGACGCTTGTGATTTCCAAATTCCCGCCTAGCCTAATTCTGAATCGCCACCATGTCATGGAGCAAGCTATGCGGCCAACTAGAAAACCCATTTTCGTTATCGCTACCGCCCTTTCGCTTCTCTGTGCTTGTGGTAGCGCGTGGGCGTTCAAACTCAACCCTTGTTTGAGGGTGCTGGTTTACAACGACGGCGCTCTTGAGGCTAAGAAAATCAGAGACCGGAATCTGTGTGGGTTGGCGCCTGAAAAAATGCGGCTGACCGTCCACGAACATATGACCAATTTCGCGATCGACGAATATCGAGGGTCAGGTTTTTTGGTGAATGCCGCGAACAAGCCTGCAGGAGATAAATCGCACCAGCAGGTACTTAACTACATGACTGACCCAGTCTGGGCAAAAAGCCAGGGCTCACCCATGCATCATACCTACATGATCATTTTCGGCAGTTGGTGGAATGACGATCCATTGATGTACCTGTGGGGTTCGGGCAGCGACTTTAGACATGGGCTTGGCAACCTTCGAACATTGTTCAAAAATAGCTCGGCACGGTATGAAGGGGGTATGGGTGGCTGCTCGGTACCAAAGAAAGATCACCTCGCGTGGAATTCTCATTTTGGGAGACTTCAGTACCTTCACTTCATGAGTAACGCTGACGGCAACGTAAACAACGGCGAACGTTTAGACGAAACCCTGCAAAAGTCACTCGCGTGGATTGAGTTCGCCTACAAAGTGGCCACGGGAAATACGCTTCCGACTGCGCCCCTCACGGCGGAGCAGCAGTTCGAGCTCGGGCTTCCATCCATTGCCGAAAACTATTGCTTACGAGATCCAGCTAACACGAAGATTCGAACCCTTTTCGCCAGGCCGAGCGGAGATGACGCCCTGCGAGACCAAAGGACTCCAGACGTAGCGCTGGGTAGCATATTTCACATTCTTCAAGACTCATTTTCACCGGGGCATACATGTCGCACTGACCAGATAGTTAATGGCGAGCGCTACGCCGTCCTGAGTGGCGTTTACAATTACAACGAACAAAATCAAGACCTACACAGTAACCAGGACATCTTTCCGAGCTGGCTACATAGCTACGCAGAATCCGGTAAACACATCTATGCTAACGATCCCATCAAGGTCGGAGCTTGGTTGTTGCAAGCCGTTGATGCGAATACACCATGGGAGGAAGTCAGGGCCCATCTACTACAGACGGTGTTCATGACTGCAGTGAAGGCTCCGCCTTCAGTCCAGGCCAGCTGTATTGGTCAGCAAACCGTCTCACACGACACGGACTCACCAATATCTATCGCAGCCACGACTGAAAATTAAACACGGAGCAATCATGAACGATGATCTGGAAAACCGAGAACGCGCTCGTTTAGCCCTCCTGGATATGGTCTATGAGACACAACTTCATTCACTGTCATTCACGTCGGAGTTGTCCGGCGCGCAGTCACTTGGTCTGCCGCCTCCATTGTCGAGCCCAGCCACATGGTCAAGGCTTGCCAGCAACATTGGATTTCGGGAAGGCATAAGCGTTGTCGCACAAGGTGACTCCTGGTTTGACTACATCGGCAACGACATCATCCAGTCTCTAAAGCACCGTGGATTTGCCATCAAGAACTATGGCACTGCGGGGGATACCTTGGAAAACATGCTTTTTGGTACCGAGTTCCGTGAAAGTAATTGGGAACGCTACCCGGCAGAACATGCGAAGGTCTTGGAGTCGATCAAGCTCATAAAACCCAAGTTTTTTCTCTTCTCCGGGGGCGGAAATGATATCGCTGGGCCCGAGCTTGCTCCTTACCTTAATCATGCAGGCATGTACCCGAATGAACCTCTGCGTCTGGATTTTCTGGACTTCATGTTCAAGAAGGTCTTTCGCGACTATTACGACTTCATGATCAAGTCGGTGAAGAGCACGCTTCCCAGTGTTGAAATAATACTTCATGGCTACGGTCATGCCATTCCTACGGGAAAGGGGGTCATAACTGTTGGCCCTTGGCGCTTTATTGGCCCTTGGCTACGTCCCTCCCTGACCGCCAAGTGCATCATTAATCCCGCAACCCAGGTGGGGGTTATCACACGGGTAATTGACGTCTTCAATGAAATGCTGGCGGATGTCGCGAAATCCCACTCCAATGTGCACTACATTGATCTGCGTGGGATTATCAAATCAGATGACTGGATAAATGAGCTTCATCTAAACCATTCAGGGTATGAAAAGGTCGGTCAGGCTTATCAATCGCTGATGCAGGGACTGATGACCGAAGAAGAGAAACAGACGTTGGCGATAAATAAGGCGTCGGTAGAAGAGTTCCTCGCTGGCCACGACAGCACGGTGCAGCCCCATCGAGAGTCCGCGGTAGGATTACCTGCAGCGCATTGAACAGCAAGGCTCGAAAGCGTCATCGACCGCTTGAGCTGTTTCGATGACGCTTTCAGGCAGGTAAGAAGTGCAGCAAACAATTGAAGCCATGATACTGCGCACTCCAAAGGGCGGGGAGGTGGTAGGGATGAGGGGCGTATGTGGGGAATGGATATTATGGTCAATCGGGGTCTACACCTAATTGGGCCGTAAGCGTCCGGGCATCCCGTCTGCGTAACTAAACCGGCTGCCACCTATGTGGCAGCAACCGATCCATCTCACTCGCTCGCTGCGTTGGCAGGCGCGTGAGAACGTCCTTTAGGTAGGCATACGGATCGTGCCCGTTGAGCCGTGCCGACTGGATCAAACTCATGATAGCCGCCGCCCGTTTTCCGCTGCGTAGCGATCCTGCGAAGAGCCAGTTCTTGCGTCCAAGAGCCCACGGCCGGATCTGGTTGTCGGGTAGTCAGACGCGGTTACCCGCGTCCAACCCCCTAAGAACCGTGCATGCGAGTTTCCCAGCACACGGCTCAAGCCTCTGCTAAAGCGCCTCTAGGCACCCGGTTGAACATCATCGGCATAGGCAAATTGCACATCCCTCGGGCAGCGCAGGTGGTAGATCTCAAGATTGGCTGCTGCGTCCGTCCCGCCATGACCTAGCTTCACAACATGGCGACTGTGCCACGGCGTGTCTTTGGTCACCGGCTTGAAGCAGGCGCAACACCTGCCGCCCTGTTGCCCCCATACCCGATACAGCTTGGCTCGACCTTTAACGGAAGTGAGCATCTTCTTGCCCCAGCGGGATTCAAAGTACTCATCCCATGCAGGGTCGTGAGGGTTGGCAGCAGCCTTAATCTTGATATGCCGCACAATCGGCGTGTCTGAGGCGTCTACTAGCGTGTATTGACGCTTCCGACCATCGGCTGATTTTTCGGTACACGAGAACACCCAACGGCGCGCCCCTTGTACTTTGAAATATCGATCCTTTACCCATCGGCGTGTTTTGCGAGGGTGGCGACGTACCGCCCATCGCCAGAGCATTTCCCACACTGCGCTGTCCACCTGGTTGAAGACCTTCTTCGCGACGACATGGCTGTGATAGTTTGCCCAACCCCGTAAAACCGGGTTGAGCAAACCTATCAAGTTCGCCTGTCGTATCGTTTTGTTGGTCTTGATCAACTCTCGCAACTTGGCAAGGAGAGCCCCGATGTTCGCCTTAGATGGCTTGATCAGGAGCTTGCCGTTGTACTTGCGCAGGTTCCATCCGAGGAAGTCGAACCCGTCCCCTATGTGCGTTATTTTGGTTTTTTCCGGAGAGAGAATAAGTCCACGCTCTGCCAGAAATTCAACCACGGCGGGCCTGACTTCATTCTCCAGCCACTCTTTCGAACAGCCAGTGATGATGAAGTCGTCTGCATAACGCACCATTTGCATTTTTCGGGCTGTCCACTTTGCATTGGGAAACCTCTTTGCCAGCATCGCTTCCAACCCGTCCAGCGTCATGTTCGCCAGCACCGGGGACGCGATACCTCCTTGCGGTGTTCCGGCGTGGCTGGGAAATAGTTCGTTTCGGTAGACGTAACCGGCCTTGAGCCATTTCTGCAAAATCACCTTGTCCATAGGGATGTTGGCGATCAATCAGTCATGGCTGATATTGTCGAAACAGCCTTGAATGTCGCCCTCTAACACCCACTCCGCATTTGCTTTTCGTGACAGCACACCAAAGCACTGTGCGGCGGCATCCGCAGTTGAGCGTTCCGGCCTGAACCCATAAGAGTTCGGATCGGCGGTGGTTTCCGCTATCGGTTCCAGAGCCAGCAAATGAAGCGCCTGCATGGCTCGGCATTTCATCGCGGGAATTCCGAGAGGTCTAGTCTTGCCGTTTTTCTTCGGAATGAGGACTCTCCGAAGCGGAAGCGGCGAGTAGCCTCGCCGCTTCAACGACTCTATCGCACCGATCTTGGCCCTAGGCGTATTCCAAGTGACCTTGTCCACACCGGGAGTATTTTTGCCTTTGTTTTCAGACACACGTTTCACGGCTAAAGCTTTGCCGCTAAACGAGTGAGTCAGCAGCCATTGCAAGGCTCTCGCCTTGTTATGCCTGCCGTCTTGTACAGCCTTCACAATACGCGCTTGCAGCCCTTTGACACGTCGTTGTACGGCGATCCAATCGATGCCGTCCCACGACGTGCCGGAAGGTGCACACGCCAATGCTGCTGCGTTCATTTGCTCTCCTTCCGTTGAAAGGGTTCTACCTACTCTCGTGTGAAGAGAGACCATGAGGACGTCTGCCCGCTTTCGCGTGAAGTGATGTTTCAACCTCTATCCAACCCATTACAGGATGGCGTTCGCTTTTTCCTCGTTCCTTCGCCCGCACCGCCATGGGCAGTTTTTACAAACGGCTTTCCCTGACGGGAGCGATACGGGATTTCCACGTTCCGCCTACTGAAGTGCGTCGGGTAAGGTGCCTGCTATCGACCGGGAGGCATGTGGGTCACGAGTGCGTAGTCGAAAGACGCAATTCCCACCTCCATTACCATTTTGGTTCGAGCGTGTAAGCCATTTCCGCTCGCTCAACTTAACGATCGTTGCGCAGATTCACATGCGTTCACCATACCGACTATCTAGCCCTTGTCCGGCTATGGCTGCCAGAAGGGTACGCCTCTCACGATTGGTACCCCGCACCTTGCGGTGCCTCGTTCCATTGTCGAAGGCGCTCTTGATTCAGCCTTCTAGATTCACCCGGTGACACGGGTGGTTCCCGCTGGGGGGAACAACTTCATTAAGCGACTTCGTGTCGCACCTCACACCAATTGTTATCGATGGGTACAGCGCCGTCATCGAGGTAACGTGACAGTGCCATCCAGCGTTTGAGGCTGTAATCCAAGGCTTTGCTGATGGCCGACCCGTTGTGCACGATGTCGCGCTGGGCGGTCATCCAGGTATGTAAGGCATCCATCACGGAGGCGGCTTTTTCTTGTCGTATTCGTCGACGCAAGTCCGGTTCCAGCGCCTTAACTTCATGCTCGATTTCGTACAACGACTGGATGTAACGCAGGGCCTGCTCGGAGAGGGCGCTCTTGTGAGTCGCGTGCAGTTCGAAGAACTTGCGCCGGGCATGGGCCATGCAGCCGATTTCGGTCACACCGAGTTCGAAGCTAGCTTTGTAGCCACCAAAATCATCACAGACCAGCTTGCCCTTCCAGTCTTGCAGGAAGTTGCGCGCATGTTCACCGGCACGGCTGAGGCTGAAGTCGTAAACCACTGCCGAGGTTTCGCAAAACGGGCTGGTCGCGTAGGCCCACACGTAAGAACGATGGGTTTTCCTGGTGCCCGGCATGAGCATCTGCACCGGCGTTTCATCGACATGAACGACGGGCTGACCAAGGACAACTTCGCGCAGCGCAGCGCATCGACCAGCGGCTGCAACTGCACACCGCAGGTGCCGACCCATTGAGCCAGGGTCGAACGCGGGATCGCCAGGCCGGCACGGCCAAAAATCGCTTCCTGGCGATACAGCGGCAAATGGTCGGCAAACTTCGCGATCATGACATGGGCCAATAAACCCGCAGTGGGGATGCCTTTGTCGATGACCTGCGCCGGTACCGGAGCTTGGGTCAGGGTTTCGCAGTCATCGCAGACCCACTTGCCACGGATATGGCGCTCGACGGTGAACACGCCCGGCGTGTAATCGAGCTTCTCGCTGACATCTTCACCGATGCGCTTGAGCGCACAGCCGCACGGGCAGTGCGTGTTGTCCGGTTCGTGATGGATCAGGGTGCGCGGGAATTCAGGCGGCAAGGCACGACGCTTGGGCTTTTGCTTTTCCTGAGCAGGTGCTGGGGCGGGGAGCAATGACTCCAGCTGCGCTTCGATGGCACAGATATCGGTATCGATCAGATCATCGAGCAAGCTGGCCTGCTCGGGGCTCATCTGCTCGCTGCGTTTGGCGTACTTGAAGCGCTTGAGCTGGGCGATCTCGTGGCTGAGCTTTTCGATCAGCGTTTTGTCGTGGTGGATCTGCTTGTCCTTCGCACCGAGCTGCGAAAACAACTGCGCAGCCAGCGCGCGCAGTTGTTCGGGAGTGAGTTGGTCGAGATCAGGGAGTGAAGTCATGGCGCCGACCTTGCCAGATCAGCGTAAACGCGACGATAGGCTTATCGGACAATTGCATTGTGCGTAGATCAGAGAATGGAAATAGCGTTTTCTGGGCCGACTCTTTGCCAGGGCAAACCCAGAATCAGGGCCTGTAGCTGCTCGGTGCTCAATTCAACCTGCGTGCCGTGTCGAGTGCCTGGCCAGATGAACTTGCCTTGATGCAGACGGCGTGCCGCCAGCCAGATACCCAGCCCGTCATGTACCAGGACTTTCATGCGAGTGCCGCGCCGGTTGGCAAACAGATAAGCACAGTGCGGCTGCGCCGCACCGAACACCGAAACCACGCGGGCCATGGCGGTGTCGGTACCGGCGCGCATGTCCATCGGCTCGGTGGAGAGCCAGATGGTGTCGATGCGGATCACCGCAGCAACTCCCGGAGAAAACTCGCACAGTCAGCGGCATTGTCCAGCGGCCAGCTCACTTTTACAGGAAAGCACGGGTGCTGGATTTCAACGCAGATCATCGATGACGAAGGATGTGCGAGGCGCTGCGTGTGCAGCGGGATGAATGCCGGCTGGAGCGCCAAGCTTTTCTGAGCGTGCAGCCGAATCCACTTGTGGACGAGGTTGGCGTTGAGACTGTGGCTGAGTGCGATGTTGGCGATTGAAGCACCAGGCTCTGCGCACGCTTGGATGACTTGGGCTTTGAAGGATTTGCTATATGTACGACGCTGGGGCTGGATGAGGAAACCGCTTATTGAGGCCAGAAATGGTGTCCACTTGAATTGATCTGACCCCGAAATGTTGGACATCAACATCCAGGGGTGTCATGAAAAAGTACACAGAGCAGGCGAAATTGTCGGTTGTTGAAGATTACTGTTCGGGGAGCGCAGGTCACAGAGAGGTCGCGCATCGTCACGGGGTCAATGCCTCTTCGCTTCGAAAGTGGATTGCGGCATATCAGGCGCTTGGTGCCGCAGGTCTCAAAAGTAAGAGAAAGAAGAACTACAGCCCTGAGTTCAAGCTGAATGTATTGCAGCGTATGCGAGAGGAAGAGCTGTCCTATCGCCAAGTCGCTGCCCTGTTTGATATCCGGAAATCCGACATCATTGGCGAATGGGAGCGCAGGTATGATGAAGGCGGTTTGGAGGCCTTGTCCCGGCAGCCAGGAAGCGGACTTCACAAAAAAATGACAAACCCCATCCCGTCCATTCAGCTTGAATCTTCGGACGATGAAGCTCGTACGCGTGATGATTTGCTGGCCGAATTGAGCCAGTTGCGGATGGAAATTGCTTATTTAAAAAAGCTCGATGCCTTGGTTCAAGCGAAGGAACGAGCAGCGCAGCGGAAAAAGCGCAAATCGTGATTGAACTGAGGCAGGAGCACTCTCTGGAAGGCCTTCTGAAATTGGCTGGCCTGGCCCGTAGCACTTTTTATTATCAACAAAAGGTGCAGCAATCCGTTGATAAATACGCGGAGCTGAAGTCCAGAATTTGCTCAATTTTCGACGAGCACAAGGGCCGATATGGCTATCGCCGTATCACTGCTGCCGTTCGGCGAGCTGGCCACCTCGTGAACCACAAGACTGTTCAGCGCCTCATGGGCGAGCTTCAGTTGAAAAGCCGTGTGCGCATAAAGAAATACCGGGCCTACAGAGGCGAAGAGGGTCAGGTAGCGCCGAACCTGCTGAAACGGAAGTTCGATGCCAAACGACCGAACCAGAAATGGGTAACCGATGTGACGGAGTTTCGGGTCGGGGGGCAGAAGCTTTATCTCTCGCCGATCCTTGACCTCTATAACGGCGAAATAATCGCCTTCAAGACCGCGAGGCGCCCGCTGTTCGACATGGTTGGTGCGATGCTACGGCAAGCTTTTGAGAGGCTGCGGCCACGCGATAAACCAATCTTGCATTCCGACCAAGGATGGCAGTACCGGATGCCTATCTACCGCCGCGTGCTGAACGAGCGTGCGGTAAAGCCAAGCATGTCCCGCAAAGGAAATTGCTATGACAATGCGGCTATGGAAAGCTTTTTTGGCACGTTGAAATCCGAGTTCTTTTACCTGAACAAATTCAACAGTCTCGATGAGCTTGAAGCAGGTATAGAGGACTACATACACTACTACAATCATTCGCGAATCAGGCTGAAGCTAAGTGGCCTGAGCCCTGTGGAATACAGGACTCAAGCACGGCGGGCATAGAAGGCGTCCAACATTTCGGGGTCAGATCAATTTAAGTGGACACCATTTCTAGCCTTTTAAGCGGGTCTTTCATGCAGCCACAGCGCCGTTCCTACTCCAAATCCTTCAAGGCCCAGGTCATCCAAGAGTGCGCCCAGCCCGGGGCCTCGATTGCCAGCGTTGCGCTGAGCCACAGCCTCAACGCGAACCTCGTCCATAAATGGATTCGAGTGCAAACGCAGAAAGCCATGGCGCTGCAACCTGCTTTCATTCCGCTGCCCTTGCAGCTAGCCGGAGCAAATTCGCAAGCCGCGTCATCGACTATCTGCCTCGAAATCCCACACCCGCGCGGCACCATCAAAGTGAACTGGCCGACCGAAAGCGCTACCGCTTGCGCCACCTTTCTGCGAGATCTGCTGCGATGATTCGCATCGACACCATCTGGCTCGCCACCGAGCCCATGGACATGCGTGCCGGCACCGACACCGCGCTGGCGCGGGTGGTGGCGGTGTTCGGTGCGGCGCAGCCGCACTGTGCTTATCTGTTTGCCAACCGCCGCGCCAATCGGATGAAAGTGCTGGTGCACGACGGGTTGGGTATCTGGCTGGCGGCCCGCCGCCTGCATCAAGGAAAGTTCTTCTGGCCGGGTTCTCGACACGGCTCTCAGATGGAATTGGGTGCCGAACAACTACATGCCCTGGTGCTGGGTTTGCCATGGCAAAGAGTCGGGCCTGGCAGCGCGATTTCCATCGTATAACACCTGCCATGACCACCCAGGCCGTGCAATTGTCCGATGAGGCTATCGTCGGTTTTAGCCTGCTCTGGCAAAATCGGCGGCATGACTTCGCTGCCCAATCTCGACCAACTAAACCCTGAACAACTGCGCGCTCTGGCGGCGCAGTTGATGCAGCGTGTCGAGAGTCTCGATCAGACAGTCGAGACCATGGGCAAGAAGATCCACCGCGACCAAACGGTTATCGAAAAGCTGACCCACGAGATTGCGCAACTCAAGCGCTTCAAGTTTGCCAAGCGCAGCGAGCAACTGAGCCCGGATCAAGCCAGTCTGCTTGATGACCTGATCGACACCGATATTGCGGCCATCGAAGCCGAACTTGAAGCGCTGAAACTTGCTCCCGCTTCGACTGAGGCTCGGCAAAAACCTAAACGCACCGCTTTGCCGCCGCAGTTTCCGCGCACTCTGATCCACCACGAACCCGATAATAGCCACTGCCAGTGCGGCTGCGCTCTCAAGCGTATCGGCGAGGATGTCAGCGAGAAACTCGACTACACGCCGGGCGTGTCCACCGTCGAGCGTCATATCCGAGGCAAGTGGGTCTGCGATCAGTGCGAAACCCTGATCCAGGCACCGGTTCCGGCTCAGGTCATCGACAAGGGCATCCCAACCGCAGGGCTGTTGGCCCATGTCATGATCGCCAAGTTCGCGGATCATTTACCGCTCTACCGCCAGGAATCGATTTTCGGTCGAGCCGGTTTGGCCATCGCCCGCTCGACTCTGGCCCAATGGGTCGGCAACTGTGGCGTGCAGTTGCAGCCGCTGGTCGATGCCTTGCGCGACGCGGTGCTTGGGCATGACGTGATCCACGCCGATGAAACACCGGTGCAGATGCTCACGCCGGGCGCGAAGAAAACCCATCGCGCCTATGTCTGGGCCTACGCCACCAGCCAGTTCTCGGACTTGGCAGCGGTCGTTTACGACTTCAGCCCCAGCCGCGCCGGAGAACACGCCCGCAACTTCCTGCAAGACTGGAAGGGCAAGCTGGTCTGCGATGATTTTGGTGGCTATAAAGCCAGCTTTGAACTCGGTGTCACCGAGATCGGCTGCATGGCCCATGCACGGCGCAAGTTCTTCGAGCTACACGCCACCAATAAAAGCCAGCTTGCCGAGCAGGCCTTGCGTTACATCCAGTTGCTGTATGAAATCGAGAGTGAAGTCCGAGAGCTGGAGTCAGATCTACGCCACCAAATACGGCAAGAAAAAGCGGTGCCGGTGATGGACGCCTTGCATGCCTGGATGATCGCCCAGCGCCTACTTGTGCACGATGGCTCGGCTATCAGCAAAGCATTGGATTACAGCCTGAAACGCTGGACGGCGCTGTCGCGTTATCTCGATGACGGGGCCGTACCCATTGACAATAATTGGTGCGAGAACCAGATCCGACCCTGGGCGTTGGGTCGCAAGAACTGGCTCTTTGCAGGTTCACTGCGCAGCGGCAAACGGGCAGCGGCGATCATGAGTTTGATCCAGTCGGCGCGACTCAACGGGCATGATCCGTATGCTTATTTGAAGGACGTCCTCACGCGCCTACCGGCGCAGCGGGCAAGTGAGATTGCGGAGCTGCTGCCGCATAGGTGGCGACCGGTTTAGTTGCGCAAGACGGGATGCCCAGACGCATACGAGCCTAATGGTTTCAACGCATCAGGTCTGACTGACGGGATGAACGCGGCCTGTGGGAGATCAAGGAGATGAATTCGTTTCGTCCGCCATTGCAGCCGTGCCGGGAGGCTTTCTGTCTAGATTTCAATCGGCAGATACACCAGCGCCACCATAGTGAAAGTCGCTGCTGTCCTAGAAGGAGAGACTGATCAAGCACCGTTCACTGAAGTTCATCCATGCTCCGCTGAGAAATAGCACCGTGAGAGGTCAATACGGTGCAAGTGAACAGTCTTTGGGTAATGGTCTGTACTAGACGTGGAGAGGGAGGAGGCGGGAGAGGGGGGAGTGTTGAGGCTACAAGGCGTTCAGCAGCGTATACAAGTTAGTAGCTGTCCGGATTCTATTGAGCTCACGATACGTTGAAAAGGGCTGCAACTCACGCGTAGTTCTGCACCTTGACCGTGTGCAGGGTGATGTCCACCACATCGCCGTCGGCACCCACCTGTGGCATCTCGATCCAGTCGCCGACCCGCAGCATGTCGTTGCTGGTCAACTGCACGCTGGCGACGAACGACAGCAGCGTGTCCTTGTATACCAACAGAATCACCGCCGACATGGCACCCAGACCCGACAGCAACAACAGCGGCGAGCGGTCGATCAGCGTGGCGACGATGACGATCGCGCCAAACACGTACAACACCATTTTCGCCAGTTGCACATAGCCTTTGATCGAGCGGGTGCGGGCGTGCTCGGTGCGGGCGTAGATGTCCAGCAGGGCATTGAGCAGGGCGCTGACCGACAGCAGCAGAAACAGCAAGGTGAAGGACAGCGCGACGTTACCGAGGAAATTCAGACTGGTCTTGCTCAGGTCCGGCACCAGATTGAGACCGAACTGGATCACCAGCGAAGGCGTGATCTGCGCCAGGCGATGGAACACCTTGTTCTGCAGGAAATCATTGACCCAGTGCAAGGCCGGCTGGCGGCCAAGCATTTTTGCCGCGTGCAGAATGAGGTAACGCGCCACCCGTCCGAGGAACAGCGCAATTGCCAGCAGCAACAACAGCGACAGGCTGGAGTGCACGAGCGGGTGCTGGTCGAGGGCACCCCAAAGGTCCAGGACGTTGGTCCAGAGCTGTTTGATATCCATGGTCGAAAACGATTCTTCTGTAAGGCGCGAGAGGGGATTAGAGCATTTAAGGCGCTTTGTATTACGTTTCGGGAAAAATCAGGCAACAAAAAACCAACTGTTTACCGCCATTTGTATAAAGAAACTCGGCCTGAGCGCTCGAAACCGTTACCCTATGCAGCTGTTTTTTTGCATTTCTTCGAGGTAGCACCCGTGTTTTCCCAATTCGCCCTGCACGAACGCCTGCTCAAAGCCGTGGCCGAGCTGAAATTTGTCGAGCCAACGCCTGTGCAAGCCGCGGCCATCCCGCTGGCGCTCCAGGGGCGTGACCTGCGGGTGACGGCGCAAACCGGTAGCGGCAAAACCGCTGCATTCGTTTTGCCCATCCTCAACCGTCTGATCGGCCCGGCGAAAATCCGCGTCAGCATCAAGACCCTGATCCTGCTGCCGACCCGCGAACTGGCCCAGCAGACCCTGAAAGAAGTTGAACGCTTCTCGCAGTTCACCTTCATCAAGTCCGGCCTGATCACCGGCGGCGAAGACTTCAAGGTCCAGGCCGCGATGCTGCGCAAGGTGCCGGACATCCTGATCGGTACGCCGGGCCGGATGATCGAGCAACTGAACGCCGGCAACCTCGACTTGAAGGAAGTTGAAGTACTGGTGCTCGACGAAGCCGACCGCATGCTCGACATGGGCTTCGCCGAAGACGTGCAGCGTCTGGTGGACGAGTGCACCAACCGTCAGCAGACCATGCTGTTCTCCGCTACGACCGGCGGTTCGGGTCTGCGCGAGATGATCGCCAAGGTCCTGAACAACCCTGAGCACTTGCAGCTCAACGCGGTCAGCCAGCTGAACGACACCACCCGCCAGCAAATCATTACCGCTGACCACAATCAGCACAAAGAACAGATCGTCAACTGGCTGCTGGCCAACGAGACCTACCAGAAGGCCATCGTCTTCACCAACACCCGGGCCATGGCCGACCGCATCTACGGTCGCCTGGTGGCGCAGGAATACAAAGCGTTCGTGCTGCACGGCGAGAAAGACCAGAAGGATCGCAAACTGGCGATCGACCGCCTGAAGCAGGGCGGCGTGAAAATCCTCGTGGCCACCGACGTCGCCGCTCGCGGCCTGGATGTCGACGGCCTGGACCTGGTGATCAACTTCGACATGCCGCGCAGTGGCGACGAATACGTGCACCGCATCGGTCGTACCGGCCGCGCCGGCAACGATGGCCTGGCCATTTCGCTGATCTGCCACGGCGACTGGAACCTGATGTCGAGCATCGAGCGCTACCTCAAGCAGAGCTTCGAGCGCCGTACGATCAAGGAAGTCAAAGGCATCTACGGCGGACCGAAAAAGGTCAAGGCCTCGGGCAAAGCCGTCGGCGTGAAGAAGAAAAAGACCGACGCCAAGGGCGACAAAAAGAAAACCGCCGCCAAGACTCCGACCAAGCGCAAGAGCGCCAACCGGCCGAAGAGCGATTCTTTGGTGAGCAAGGACGGCATGGCCCCGCTCAAGCGCCGCAAGCCGGAAGCGCCGACGGCTGAGTAAGTCGTTGTAGACGACCTATGAAAAACCCGGACAGTGTCCGGGTTTTTTATGTCTGGCGTTTATCAGACTTCGGCTTTCTTCTCGGCGGATTCCAACTCCTTCAAGCGCTGATCAATTAACTGACACTTGTCCGGCAGGTCCTTGGCCGCCGTCCCCAAGTCCATCTTCTGCAACTCGTCGTTGATCTCCTTGGCCTTGGTCGGGTTCTGCTCGGTGAGCCTGGCCACTTCCCGGGCCAGTTGTTCGCGCTTGGCGGTGGCTTCGTCGGGGGGAGGGCGGGCCCAATCGGGGAAGGCGCAGGCGAAATTAGTGGCGAGGGTGAGCGTCAGAAGGGATTTCATGAGAGGCCTCGGGATCCGTGTTGGGCGGTTAATCGGTTGAGGCTGTGGGGTTCGGAAAGTTCATACCGCTGCTTCTGTAGGATAAATACCATCGCCTGGCCGTCGCTTTTCCCCCTTGCATCAAGAAACGTCCTGCATGCCGGCCGGAAGCGCCCGATTTAACCGCTACCGTTCGTCCCCCATACTTTTCGAATGGATCCATTATCTGACGTCAGGATGATGGCTCTCTAATATCGCGCCTCTATTGTGCTATCACCTTCCGTTTCGAGGGATCGAACATGTACTCACCCGCCCTTGTGGCGAGGTTGTGCCTGGCTTTGCTGTGCCTTTCTCCGCTGAATTCTGTTAATGCTGCCACGACCCCGGGTGACACTGATCTCATCCGCGAACGTCAGGATCGTCTGCTCGAAGAGCAACGTCGGCGTCTCGAAGAGCTCAAGGAATTGCCCGGTAAGGAAGCCAAACCCGTTCAACCTGCAGCGCCTGCGGACGCCCGTTGTTTCCCCATCACAGACATCGAACTCAAGGGCGCCGACAGCCTTTCCGATAGCGAAAAAATCCGTTTGCTCAAGCCTTACATCGGGCAATGCCTAGGCGTCACCCAGCTCAACGAACTGCTGAAAGTCATCACCGATCACTACATCGCAAAAGGCCTGGTCACCAGCCGTGCTTATTTGCCGCAGCAGGATTTGTCCGGCGGGAACCTGAAGGTGCTGGTGGTCGAGGGCAAGCTCGAAGGGTTGAAAGGCGCTGAGGGCAGCAAGCTATCGGACCGAGAGTTGGGCATGGCATTCCCCGGAAAAACCGGTGAGTTGGTCAACCTGCGCGAAATCGAGCAACTGGTCGATCAACTCAACCGCTTGCCATCGAATCAGGCACAGATGGAGTTGGCGCCGGGCAAGAACGTTGGCGGCAGCGAAGTACTGGTCAAAAACTCCCCGCAAAAACCCTGGCGCGCCGGGTTGTCCCGCAGCAACGACGGCCTGCGCAGCACCGGCGAGCAGCAGTGGGGCACGACGTTTGATTGGGACAGCCCGCTGGGGCTGGCCGATCAGTTGAATCTGCGTGGCGGTCACGATGCGGTGAGCGATCACCGGCACACCTCCAGCAACGCGTTGCTCAATTACAGCCTGCCGTGGGGCTGGTGGAACTTCAGTTACACCTACAGCCAGAGTGACTATCGCTCGTTGGCCCAAGCCAATGGCTTCAACTTCAAACAGACCGGCGACAGCGAAAACCATCAACTACACGCTGAGCGGGTGATCCATCGCGATGCCGTGAGCAAGACCTCGCTCAGCACCGGCCTGTCGTACCTGCGCACCAACAACTTCATCGAAGACAGCAAGCTCAAGCTGAGCAGTAACCGCATCAGCGAAGCACAGTTTGGGATCAACCACGGTCGGCGAGTCGGCAGCGCATTCGTCAACCTCGACCTCGGGATGCAAGAGGGTATCGGTGCGTTCGATGCGCAGGACGACGATCACCCCGGTCCCGGCGAACCGAGCGCGCGCTACCGCAAATACGCCGCCACGGCGAGCTACTTGCGGCCGTTCAAACTGTGGGGCGAGTCGCTCAGTTTCAGCAGCCTGATGACCGGCCAGCGCAGTGAAGACGTACTGTTCGGCCCGCAGCGCCTGAGTCTTGGCGGGTTGTCGTCGATCCGTGGTTACAAGGACCAATCCCTGTCTGGCGACAGCGGCGGTTACTGGCGCAACGACCTGCGCTGGAGCCGGCAGGTCACCCTGGATTGGCTGCGCTTGGTGTTCGCCGAATACGGCACCAGCCTCGGTTACGACCAGGGCGTGATTCGGAACGATCGCTACAACGGCGATCAACACGGGCGCATGTCCAGCAACTCGGTGGAGGTGTTTGCTCGCGGCCAGCACCTCGCCGCCAGCGTGACCTTTGCCCATTCCCTTGAACGTCCGGACGCCCTGACCGAGCGCGAAGCGCCGATCTGGTTCCGGATGGATTTCTTTCTCTGATTTCGCCTCACCGAGACCTTCGACATGGACGCCCGCCAATATGCCTTCCTGAGCCGCCAGCCTTCTGCTGCAGTGAAATCGCGCGAGCACTTCTGGGGCATGCCCAAGCGCGGTTTGGCGTTCCTGTTGGCGAACGTGATGTTCTGGCAACCGATGTGGGCGCAGGCCGACGGCATCGTGGTAGCCACGCCGGGCACCAGCCTCGGTCAGGCGGGCAACGGCGTGCCGATCGTCAACATCGCCGCGCCCAATGGCAGCGGGCTGTCACATAACCAGTTTCACGATTACAACGTCGGCACCCAAGGTGTGATTCTTAACAACGCCACCGCGCGTACTCAAGCCACCCAACTGGGCGGGATCATCGTAGGCAACCCGAACTTCAATGGGGTCGCCGCGCAGACCATCCTCAACGAAGTCAACGGCGGCAGCCCGAGCCAACTCAACGGTTACACCGAAGTGGCCGGTCAATCGGCACGTGTCATTGTCGCCAACCCGTATGGCATCAGTTGCAACGGCTGCGGCTTCATCAATACCCCACGCGTGACATTGACCACCGGTAAACCCGTGCTGGATAACGGGCGCGTGGATCGTTATCAGGTGGATCAGGGCAGCGTCTCCATCGACGGCGCAGGGCTGAACGCCAACAACGTCGACAGCTTCGAAATCATCACCCGCAGCGCGAAGATCAACGCCGAGATTCAAGCGAAAAACCTGACGATTGTGTCCGGTCGCAACGACGTCAACGCCCAGACTCTCAGTGCTACTGCTCGCGCCGATGACGGCAGCGCCAAACCACAATTGGCCATCGACAGTTCGGCGCTGGGTGGCATGTATGCCGGGGCGATCAAACTGGTCGGCACCGAGGCCGGGGTCGGGGTGAAGCTGGCCGGTAATCTGGCCGCCAGTGGCGGTGACATCCAGATCGATGCCAGTGGTCATCTGAGTCTGGCCCAGACTGCTGCCGCTGGTGCAGTCAATGTCACAACCGCGAGCCTCGATGCCCAGGGACCGGTTTATGCGGGCACCAGCCTTGCAGTCACCACCTCTGGAGACCTCAACACACAACAAAACCTCGCTGCCCGCGACCGAATCAGCCTGTCCGGCGGCGGGCAACTGAGCAATCAGGCGGTGATCGAAGCTGGCGTCAATGCCGACAACAGCCGCAACACCAGCGGTGATGTCAGCCTCGCGGCGCAGAACGTCACCAACAGTGGCAGCGTGATCGCCAGCCGTTCGCTGCAAGCCACGGTGGCACAGACCCTGTCCAACCAAGGTGGGACGCTGAACGGTCAAGGCAGCACGCAGATCTCCACCTCGACCCTGGATAACCGTCAGAGAGGTCGAGTGTTGAGCCAGGGCAGCCTGGGCGTCGCCGCCAATCAGGTGTTGAACAGCCAAGGCGGCCTGATCACCAGTACTGGCAACCTCAATGCCAACGCCGGGTATCTGGATAACAGCGGCGGTGAACTTTCCAGCCTGGCAGTCAGTACCGTGCAGGTGGGGGCTCTGGATAACGTTGCCGGTTTGATCGGCGCCGGGCAGAGCCTGAGTATCAACGCCAGTGGCCAGATGAATAATCAGGGGGGGCGTGTTCTTGCCCAGCAGGACCTGCAGATCAGCGCAGGTGCACTGGACAACAGTCAGCAAGGTTCGCTGGTCAGTCAAGGCGCGTTGGGCCTGAACGTGGCTGGGACGTTGGACAACCATCAGCAAGGCAAGCTTACCAGCACGGGCGCGCTGACTGCGCAAATTGCCGGAGCACTGCTCAACCAGTTCGGGCTGATCAACGCAGGCGGCAATCTGCAACTCACCGCCAATTCGCTGGACAACCGCAACGGCCAACTGTCGAGCGTCGGCGATCTGATGTTAAGCGCCAGCCAGGTGGATAACCGCAACAGCGGCCAGATCCTGGCCGACGGCGACATCGCACTGAGCCTCGACAGCTTGAACAATCAGCTCAATGGCGTGATCGCCGGGCAGCGTGATGTCCAGCTCAACGCCGGGCAGCTGGATAACAGCGGGGCGGGCAGCCTGTACGCGAAACGCCATCTCAACCTGACCTTGGCCAATCAATTGGACAACGCGCAGGGCACCCTGCGCGGCGACGGCACGCTCACGCTCCAGGCGGCGAGCCTCGGCAACCAGGGGGGCAGCGTATCCGGCGTGGGCGGATTGACCGTGACCAGCAGTGGCGCGATTGCCAACCAGGGCGGCGCCCTGCTGACCAACGCCGGTCTGACCCTGACCAGCGGCAGTCTTGATAACAGCCAGCAAGGTCGCATCGCCGGTAACGGCGTGGTCCTCCACACCGGCGCGTTCACCAACCAGCAAGGCGGGAGTCTGACCAGCACCGGCGCGCTCAGCCTCACGGCCGGCCAAGTGGATAACAGCGTGGCTGGCCGTATCGCCAGCGCCATGGCATTGACCGCCACCGTCACCGGCCTCGATCAGCACGCGGGCGGGCAATTGTTCAGCAGCACCGATGTCACCCTGGACTTGAGCAATGGCCAGTTGAACAACCAGGGTGGTTTGCTGGCGGCACCGGGACAACTGCTGCTGAAAAACCTCAATGCCGTCGCCAACCAGGGCGGTGAAATTTCCAGTGCCAGGGCGTTCAGCCTGACGGCGAAAAGCCTCGACAACACCGACGGCAAGCTGCTCAGCGACCAGGGTTTGACCGTGCGCCTCAATCAGGCACTGACCAACGTCAGAGGGTTGATTTCGGCCGCGAGTGTGGATGCGCGCGCCGCTCGGCTCGACAACAGCAACGGCAGCATCAGCAGCGATGTCGACCTGAGCCTGCAACTGGCTGGCGCGCTGCTCAACCAGAACGGTGAACTGTCCAGCGCCGGCAACACCACCCTCGTTGCCATGAGCCTGGGCAACGAGGGTGGCCAGGTGCTGGCCGATCAGCGCCTGAGCCTGATGATCAGCGGCGCCGTGGATAACCAGGCCGGTACTTTGGGGGCCGGGCAAGGGCTGAGCGTCAGAGCCGCAAGTCTGGATAACAGTCAGGCGGGCAGCCTCGTGACTGACGGCAATCTTGACCTCGGTCTTGGCGGCTTGCTGAACAACCAGAGCGGCGGCAGCGTGCAGGCCAAGGGCCTGATGAACCTGCAAAGCCTGAGCCTGGATAACCGTGGTGGTCGCATTTCGGGCAAAAATCTGCTGACCTTGCGCAATGGCTCGTCGGACAATCGCGGCGGTGTCATTCGTGCCGACAAGGACGTGCAGCTCTACATCGATCAATTGGACAACCGCCAGCAAGGTCTGCTCAGCAGCAAGGCCGGTATCGGCTTCACTGGCCAGCGTCTGGATAACCAGAGCGGGCTGCTCAGCGCCATAGGCCTCGTACAGCTGCAAGCAGGCGTGGTGCTCAACAATGCCGGTCGCATCGCCAGCCAGAGCAACCTGAACGCCAACATCGACGCGTTGACCCAGCAGGGCGGCGAACTGGTTGCCCAAGGCACGCTGACGCTGACTGGCACCAAACTGGATAACAGCCTGGGTGGTTTGGTCGGGGCGACAAAAGCGCTGAAACTCAATGTCGGTGACATCGACAACCGTGCGGGCGAAATCTCCAGCCAGGTCGAGGTTGGCATCAGTGGCCAGCAACTGAACAACAGCGACGGTGGCAAGGTGCTGGCGGGCACCGCACTGGGCCTGAGCGTCGCCAAACTGATCAACCAGAACAAGGGCCTGCTGTTCGGCGACACACTCAGCCTCACCGGCGTTAGCCTGAACAATGCCGGGGGTACGCTGGCCAGCCAGAACGACCTCAGCCTCAACCTTTCAGGCGATCTGGACAACAGCGCCGGCCTACTCAGCAGCGTAGCCGCCTTGACGGTCAATGCCGCCAGCCTGAATAACGGCGCGGGCAGTCTGTCCAGCGCCGGTGCCTTGAACGTCACCACCACCGGGATATTGAGCAACCAGGGTGGCTCGATCACCACCGACGCCGGACTGACCCTCAACAGTGCCAGTCTCGATAACCGAAATAGCGGTGTGCTGTCCGGCAAAGGCGCGACTCAGGTCAGCACCGGTGCTTTCGACAACAGCCACGGCGGTCGCCTGACCAGTGCCAACACCCTGGACCTGAACGCTGCCCAAGTGACCAACCAGAACGCCGGTCGCATCGCCAGTGCCATGGCGCTGACCGCCAACGTCACCGGCCTCGATCAGCAGGGTGGTGAACTGTTCAGCAACACCGCATTGAGCCTCGATCTGAACCACGGCCAGTTGAACAACCAGGGCGGCTTGATCAATGCCCCCGGTGCGTTTCTGCTGAAAAATCTCAATGGTGTCGTCAACAATAATGGCGAAATCTCCAGCGCCCAAGCCTTTACTGTTGACGCTCAAACACTCGACAACAGCGGCGGCAAGCTGCTCAGCAATCAAGCGCTGACGCTGCGACTGGCGCAGGCGATGAGCAACATCAACGGCATCATTTCCGCTGCCACGCTGAACGCCCACAGCGCCAGCCTGGACAACAGCGGCGGTTTGATTAGCAGCCGTGATGGCCTGAGTCTGGCGGTTGACAACAGCCTCACCAACCACAACGGCACCTTGATCGCCGACGGCAATCTGCTGCTCAGCGCAACCACAACGGACAACAGCCTCGGCCAGATCGCCGGTAAACAAGACGTCACCGCCACCGTTGGCAGCTTGCAACAACAGGGCGGACAGCTGATCGCCCAAGGTAATCTGAGCCTGACCGGCGATCGCCTGGACAATCGACTGAACGGTTTCGTCGGTGCGACGGGCACACTGGATATCAAGGTTGGCAACGTCGACAACCGTGGTGGCGAACTCTCCACCAAGGGCAACCTGACCCTGGTCGGCCAGCAACTGGACAACAGCGACAATGGACAAATTCTTGCCCAGAACACTCTGCTGCTGACAGTCGATCAAATCATCAACCGCAACAAAGGCCTGCTCTTTGGCAATACCGGTTTAAGCGTGACCGGCACCGGGCTGGATAACACCCGCGGATCCTTGCTCAGCCAGCAGAGCATCGACGTTGACCTCGGCGCTACGCTGGACAACAGCTTCGGTCTGTTCAGCAGTGAAGATTCGCTCGGCGCGCGCGTGGGCAATCTGATCAACACGGCAGGCAGCTTTTCCAGCGCCGGTAGCTTGAGCGTCAATAGCGCTGGGGCAATCAGCAATCAGGGCGGGCAACTGGTCACCGATGCCAACCTCGACTTGCACAGCGCCAGCCTCGACAACCGGCAGCAGGGCCGGATCAGCGGCAAAGGCCCCGTCTCGATTCAAACCGGTGCCTTCGACAACAGCCAGAGTGGCCGCGTCAGCAGCGCCGGTCGCCTCGACGTGACCGCCGCACAACTGACCAACCAGGCAGGCGGCAGCATCGGCAGTAGCGATGCACTGACCGTCAGCGTCACGGGGCTGGACCAGCAAAACGGTACCTTGTTCAGCAACAGTGCCTTGACCCTCGACTTGAACAACGGCCAGTTGAACAACCAGAACGGTATGATCAATGGGCCGCTTCTGCTGCTGAAAAACCTCAACGGCGTCGCTAACCAGAGCGGGGAAATCTCCAGTGCCCAAGCCTTTACCCTGGCGTCGCAAAACTTCGATAACAGCGGCGGCAAGCTGCTGAGCAACCAGGGCCTGACCCTGCGCGTCAATCAAGCGCTGAGCAACGTCAACGGCATGATTGCCGGCGCCAGTGTTGATGCGCGCGCCGGCACGCTGGACAACCGCGGCGGCCTCCTGACCAGCCGAGGTAACCTCGCGCTTAACGTCAATGGTTTGCTGAGCAACCAGAGTAACGGCCTGATCAACGCGGCGCAGGCGCTCAATGTCGCTTCCGCCGACCTCAACAACCAGGGCGGCCAACTGCTCGGCGGCACGGCGCTGACGGTCAACGCAGCAACCCTGGACAACACCGCCAATGGCCTGATCAACAGCCAGGGCGGATTGAACCTGACTGCCAACAGCCTGGATTCCAGCAATGGCGGCGAAGTGTCGGCCAAAAGCGCTATCGGCCTGAATCTTGGTGCATTGACCCAAAACGGCGGTCGCTTGCTGGGCGATGCCGGTATCACTCTTGACCTGGGCGGTGGAGACCTGAGCAACAACAACGGTTTGATCACTGCCAAAGGGCCGCTGACCATCAGCCGCCTGCGCGATCTGAACAACCGCAGTGGCGAAGTCTCCAGCGCCCAGAGCTTTACTCTGGCTGGGCGCACCTTCAACAACAGCAACGGCAAACTGATCAGCAGCAACCTGCTGAGCCTCGATGCCACCGGTGGCCTGCTCAACCAGAACGGTCTGATCTCCGGTTGGCAGGGTCTGGATGTCCATGCTGGCAGCCTCGATAACCGCAACAACGGCACACTTTCCAGCCGCAATGGCAACCTCGGCGTGACCTTGAGTGGTGACTTGCTCAACAGCGGTGCCGGCGCACTCGTCAGCCTGAAAAACCTCAACGTCAATGCCGCGAACCTGGACAACAGCAACGGCGGCGTCCTCTCCAGCGGTGGTGCCCAGACATTGACGGTCAGCGATCTGCTGAACAACGCCCAAGGTGGTTTGGTCGACAGCGGTGCGGCTCTTGTCATGCAAGCCATGACCCTCGGTAACTCGGCGGGTGCGATCAACGCGCAACAGAGCCTGAGCTTCAGCGGCACGACCCTGGACAACACGGTTGGCAGCCTGGTTGGCAATGGCACGGTCAGCCTCTATCTGTTCGGCGCCTTGACCAACTCCAATGGCAAACTCGCCAGTGCCGGCCCGCTACTGATTCAAGGTGCGAGCCAGATCAACAACCAGGGTGGGCAACTGGCGAGCCAGTCTCTGCTGACCCTGCTCACCGGCGGCCTGGACAATAGCAGTCGCGGCACCGTGGCCGCCAACGGTCAACTATTGCTCACGGCAACGGGCGCCGTGCAGAACAACGCCGATGGCTTGATCTACAGCAAGAATGGTGGCGTGCAACTGCAAGCCGTCAACCTGGCCAACAACCTGGGTGCACTGCAAAGCCAGGGTGCGCTGAGCCTCACTGTCGCCGGTGACATCGACAACCATAGCGGTCGCATCATCGCCCAAGGCAGCGACCTGACCGTCATTGCCGGCAACCTCGACAACCGCGGCGGCGTGTTGGCCAGCCTGCAAGGCGCGTTCACCACTCACCTCACCGGCGTGCTGAAAAACGGCTACGACCCAAACAACAACCAGGGCGGCGTCACTCAGGCCCAGCGCCTGGACTTGACCGCGTTGGCCGGCATTAACAACTACGGTGGGCGTATCGCCGCGCAAGCCGGCGATACGATCGTCCATACCGCTGACTTCGACAACCGCAATGGCGGTCTCTATGCAACGGGTCGAGTCAGTGTCACTGGCAACAACTTCGACAACAGCGGCAGCAATGACGGCCAGATCGTCGGCAGCCAGATCGACCTGACCCTCAGCGGTGCTCTGAACAACCGCCTGGGCATCATCGAAAGCGACAGTACCCTGGCGATCACCGCCGCGAGTATCGACAACCAGACGGGCCAACTACGTGCCCTCGGCACCGGTGGCGCTACCCAATTCAACATCGGTAGCCTGTTCGATAACCGTAATGGCACCGTCGAAAGCGCCAACAGCGACCTGACCCTTGCTGCCGGCAGCTTCCTTAACACTGGCGGCACCCTGTTGCATGTCGGCACCGGCACTTTTGGCCTGTCCATGGCCAACGTCGTCAACGCCGGCGGCAGTGTGATCACCCGTGGCGGCCTGACTCTAAACGCGGACACCTGGACCAACAGCAGCGTCATTCAGGCCGGGCGACTGAACGTCAACGTCAACAACTTCAGCCAAACCGCCGGCGGCCAACTCCTGGCCTCCGACAGTTTCACGGGCAGCGGTGGCAACTGGTACAACGATGGGTTGATTGCCAGCGGTGGCAGCCTTGCCCTCAACCTGGGCGGTGTTTATAGCGGCAATGGCAGCGTGAGCAGTGTCGGCAATCTTGGTCTGAATGCTGCGCAGGTCGACCTTACCTCTGTGGCGAGTATCACGGCCGGCGCCAGTGGAACCGTCGGTAGCAGTGGCAGCCTGACCAACCTCGGACGCCTAACTTCAGCCGGGGCGCTGACCGTCAATGCCGCCTACCTGAACAACCAGGGCACCCTGGGCAGTGGCGCCAACCTGCGCGTCAACGCCCCCACAATCCTCAACCAGAATGGCCTGATCTTCAGCGGCGGCGACATGGCGCTGCGCACTGATAACTTCACCAACCGCTACGCGGATGTCTATGGCCTCGGCAACGTCAGCATCGCCAAGGACGACAACAATGGATTGAGTGCGTTGATCTCCAACGTGTCGGCGACCATCGAGAGTGGTGGCGACCTGAGCCTGGCGTCCAGCTCCATCGAGAACCGCAAGGACGTATTCCAGACCACAGGTGGGTTGGTCTCTGGCGAGATCGGCGTGCAGTGCTACACCTGTTCTTCGCTCGATCCTCTTGCCCCGTTGGGCTTAAACAGTTACGCGGTCTGGGTGGAAAACTACCAGTCACAGATTGTCCGGGATTCAGCCTCGGCCAGCATGACGGCTGGGCGTAACTTTCTGGCAAACGGCGGGGTGTTCCTCAATCAGGCGTCGACCCTCAGCGCAGGAAACAACCTCACGTTCAACCTGCAGACCTTTACGAATCAAGGGGCTTCTGTAGGCGACTATAACGTGCGGCGATCTATTGCTCTTACTGCCGGGCAGCAGACTTCCGATTTGAATCTATGGAACTCGATCATGGCTTACAACGCTGCCAATGATCCTTCCTACGATCCGGGATCATTGGGATACGTCGGCGGCAGCAACCCGACCTTCTCAAGGCCTAATCTCCATTTCTGGAACAGTTCCGGTGCCGAATCCGTAATACAGGTAGCATCTCACCCTGGCGGCAAAAACCTGGAAACCGACATTAGGTTTGGTTCGGTATATATCACCGTGCCTGCTGGATCCCTATGGGACGACTTTACGCTTCCTCATTACGGCGACGGTGTGCGGACCGCTGCACCGGACGCGATCCAGTCCGCAATTCCCTTCGACACCTCGGTGACTTACAACAGCCCATCGTCTTACGCTAATGCGGTCGTGCAGGCGGGTGGTGCAGTCAATATCACCGCGTCGCAAAATCTCACCAACAGTGTGATCCGCGAAGGGGTGGTCATCGGTTTCGGTGCATCACGCGTCGGCTCGACCCAGCTCAATGGGCAGCCCGCCCCGACCATCGTCAATCTCAACGCCCAACTACCTCCCAACCTGGCCCAACAGCAGGTCAACCCCCTGACACTGCCGGGCTTCAACCTGCCAACCGGCAAAAACGGTCTGTTCCGCCTGAGCGGGCAGGGCGGTAGCGGTGCCCAGGCAACTCAGGCCAATGCTGCGCCACAGAGCTGGACATTCGGTGGTGCCAGTGTCGCCTTGGCTCAACGCGACCAAGCAGTGCCGGATGCTCAGGTGCGCGATATCCAACTGAGCGATATCACGCAGACCTCGGCCGCCAGCCGTCAGGTGGTCGTGGACGCCCGTCAAGGCGCCGGCGTTGTCAGCAATGCATCGTCGATCAATGTCACGGTGCCGAGCGATGGCGGTGCCGGCAGCGTCGTCGTGCCGGGGCACAGCGCCGATGCGCCCGCTGCCACTGTGGTCAGCGATATAACCGGCGCGAACCTATCCAGTCAGCCCGCCGCCGTCGCTCCACTGCCCGGCCAGACATCGCCTGCCATTGCGAAAATCACCCCTGCAGCCAGCCAGACCGTCGCCCGAGTGCAAGGCCTGCCGAGCAGCAGCGGTCAGTCCAAACCGCAAAAATACCTGATCGAAACCAACCCGGTCCTCACCGACCTCAAGCAGTTCATGAGCTCGGATTACCTGCTGTCCAATTTGGGTTACGACCCGGACAACAGCGCCAAGCGACTGGGCGATGGTCTGTATGAACAGCGCCTGCTCCAGCAGGCCGTCGTGGCGCGTACCGGTCAGCGCTTTATCGATGGCCAGACCAGTGATGAAGGCTTGTTCAAGTACCTGATGAACAACGCCATCGCCAGCAAACAGGAACTCAACCTGGCGCTGGGCGTCACCCTGACGGCCGAGCAAGTCGCGGCGCTGACCCACGACATTGTCTGGATGGAAAACGCCGTGGTGAACGGCGAACAGGTGCTGGTGCCGGTGCTTTACCTGGCCAACGCCAACAACCGCCTGGCCGCCAACGGTGCGCTGATCCAGGGCAACGACGTCACCCTGATCGCCGGCCAGGACCTGAACAACGCCGGCACCTTGCGCGCCACCCACAACCTGTCGGCCACCGCGGCCAACGATCTGGTCAACAGCGGCCTGGTCGAAGCCGGCAATCGCCTCGACCTGCTCGCGGGAAACAACCTCGTCAACACGGCCGGCGGCATCATCGGGGGCCGTGATGTCAGCCTGACTGCCGTCAACGGTGACGTGATCAACGAGCGCAGCGTGACCGCCGCGCAAGCCAGCAACGGTGATTTCAGCACCGGCCGCGCGTACGCCGATAGCGCCGCCCGCATCGAAGCCGCCAACGACCTGACCATCAAGGCCGGTCGTGACGTCGACAACATCGGCGGGGTGCTCCAGAGCGGCCGCGACACGACGATCAACGCCGGTCGGGATGTGAACCTGGTGTCCGCGCAGGCCGAAAACAAGCTTGCGAGCGGCAGCAGCTTTCTCGAGCAAAACATTACCCAGATGAGTGGCTCCGTCAGCGCCGGTCGTGACCTCTCAGTCAACGCGGGGCGTGACATCAGCGTCATCGCCAGCCAGATCGACGCCACACGCGACATCGCCCTGGCCGCCACGGACAACCTCACGTTGGCCTCGGCAGCGGACGAGGAGCATAGCTACAGCAAAACCAAAAAAGTCACGACGCAGGAAGACCACGTCAGCCAGGTCGGCACCCGCCTCACCGCCGGCGGCAACGTCGCCCTGAGCGCCGGCCAGGACATGACGCTGCTCTCCAGCCGGGTCAGCGCCAGTGATGAAGCCTATCTGGTGGCGGGCGGCAATCTTGAGTTGCTGGCCGCACAGGACAGGGTTTACTCGCTGTACGACATGAAGAAAAAGGGCGGATTTGGCGGCAGCAGCAAGACGAAACGCGACGAAGTCACCGATGTGAAAAACATCGGCAGCACAATCACCACCGGCGGCGACCTGATCCTGGTCAGCGGTGGTGATCAACGCTACCAGGGCGCCAAGCTCAAAGGTGGCAACGACCTGACCTTGGGCAGCGGTGGCAGCATCACCTTCGAAGCGGTCAAGGACCTGCACCAGGAGAGCCACGAGAAGAGCAAAGGCGATTTGGCCTGGAACTCCGCCTCTGGCAAGGGTGCTACCGACGAAACCCTGCGCCAGAGCACGCTGGAGCAGCAGGGTCAATTGGCGATCAAGGCTGCCGATGGCTTGCATGTCGACCTCAAGCAGATTGACCAGAAGTCCGTGAGTCAGACTATCGATGCCATGGTGCAGGCCGATCCGAGCCTGGCCTGGCTCAAGGATGCCGAGGCTCGCGGGGATGTCGACTGGCGCAAGGTGCAGGAGGTCCACGATAGCTTCAAGTACAGTCATTCAGGCCTCGGCGCAGGCGCAGTACTGGCGATCATGATTATCGTTGCAGCGTTGACGGCCGGCGCAGCCAGCGCGGCACTGGGCTCGACAGCCGGTGCCACAGCCGGTTCTGGCACCGCCATGGCTGCTGCCGGCACCTCTGCTACCGGAGCGGCGACCGCCGCTGGTTGGGGTAACGTCGCTTTGACGGCGGTGGCGACCTCGGCAGCCGGTACCGCGACCGTGAGCACGATCAATAACAAGGGCAATCTCGGTGCCGTCATCCAAGACGTGACCTCCCGTGACGCACTCAAGGGGTACGCCATTGCGGGCGTCACGGCGGGCATGACCGCTGGCTACTTCGATGACTGGACCGGCACCAGCACCGATCCCCTCACTGGCAAAATCACCACCAATCTCAGTACGTGGAAAGGGATTGGTCAGTTCGCGGCCAACCAAGGTCTGCAAAACGGCACATCGGTGGCGATGAGCAGAATCATGGGCCAGGGCGGAGACTTGGGCGATGTCCTGCAAAACACGCTGTTTAATACCCTGGCGGCGGCGAGCTTCCATACGGTGGGAGATTACGTTCCAGCTGCTGACGGCAGCCTGCAAAAGATCATGGTTCACGCCATGGTCGGCGGCCTATTGGCCCAAGTCGGCAGTGGCGACTTCAAGACTGGGGCGCTGGCAGCTGGGGCTAATGAGGCCGTCGTAGCGGATCTCAATAAACTGGTTCAAGGCAATCCAAATCTACTGAGCATGAGCTCGCAGCTAGTCGGGTTGCTTGCCGCGTCCACACAAAGCGGCGCGGACGAACACAGCCTGAGAACCGGGGCATGGGTCGCACAGAACGGCACCCAGTATAATTTTGGCGATCACATGCCTCCGGGTTTAACCGAATATGGGCAAGCGGCAACTACCCTTGTGGAGTACATGCAAAACCAAGGGGCACCAGCTGAAGAGGTTGATCAGGTTGCAAGAGCACTCGCGCAAGGCCAGGGATTTGAGGGCGTCCAACCTGCGAACGAGTTCGTCAAGGCGTGGGGCGAATTCATGGCCGGAGAGCTCTCTGGTTTAGGGTTAGCAGCCGTGCTGGGGAAGGCCGGTTCTTGGTTTGCCAAAGGCACTGTGAGCACCTCTTTGCTCGATGAGTTAACAGCAAATGGTGTGAAATTCACCCCAGAAAATGTTGTTGCGACAACTCGCAGTTCTAACGGGAAAGTTGTATTTCTAGAGACTGGAAACTCAAAAGCAGGATTGCAGCACATCATCGAAGAGCATGGTAGCCAATTCGCTCAGATGGGCGTGTCTGAGGCTCAAATTCCAAGCGTGGTGATGAAGGCAGTTTCTGAGGGTAAACTCATTGGTTATCAAGGCTCTGGAGCGGGACGCCCAATCTATGAGTTAACTATTAATGGTCAGCAGCAGCGTATTGCTGTGACGGTTGGAGACAATGGCTTTGTCGTCGGCGCAAATCCAAGGGGGAGTATTAAGTGAAAAGCATAAAGTTGATGGCGGACTACCAGTGTCACCCGCTATGGAATATGTCCCCCGGTGAGTATAGGGACATAGCTCCCAGCGAGCTTCCTATTTCTAAAGAGCTTCAGGTGCGCCTATCAAAGTGGGCTGCGATGTACGATGGAACACTTGATGCTGATTATCCGCCAAATTCTGGATTCAAGAGTGAGGAGCTAGAGCGTGAATTCAAGCTAGAAGGAGAGCGATTGGCTGAAAGCCTGAGGGACGAACTGGGTTCGGATTACTCTATCTTTCTTAAAGCTTAGTTATTAAAGAAGTGACCTGAGAAGGTTTGGCTTCGCAGAGGCAGGACTCGTAAACTGAGCACACTGATACCGCTTCATTGAGGTCGCCGTAATGGAATTTCCTAGCGGAAATGATTTTTTTGAGGCCTTTGGTATTTAACCTGTTGAGGTAGACCCAAGCTTGGCTTTATGTCGCTATACAAAGAAATAAAAAAACAGTGAGATCGAGGTTGATATCTCGTTCAGTGCTGTGATGCAGTCATTTCAGGTTGTGTTGAGACTTGCTATGCAGGAACTGGCGATTATTTCTTCAGAAAACGTCAAATCTATTGAGCTAGTGCGGGATAGCTCAGGGGCGGGAGTTCGCGTTGTATTTGATATTTGTGAATCGACTTCAGAGGCTAGAGTGACATTTGAACCTGAGGTAAGTTGCCAGTGGTGGACATTGCGTAACATGTAAGTTTCTCAATAGTGGTAGTGGCGCAGTAGGCCTTTAGCACGAAGCCTTATTGCTTCAGGCAAACTCGTATCATGGACAAGATCCCTTAGAAACGTTTCCGTTTGGGTAACGCTGCGTGTACGTTCATGCACCATAGTCATACAGATCTGTCTTCCGTTCATTCGATTCGCCTTGAGAAAGTTGAATCTAATCTCACCCTAACCAAGAATGATCGGAACACATAGAGTACCCATCACAATAGATGGAATCGCCTATGCATCTCGCTATTTTCCTTGCGGAAGCGCGGAGTGTCTGGCCTCCGGAGCTAATATTGATTTCGCTGACGTTGGAACTTTGAAATGGCTCAGGGCAACAGATGTTAAAGCAGTAAACGATATCGGATGGCTGATGGGCGTGGCAGCAATACCTGCCGGTGGCGCAATTTCTGCCATATTGTCTAATAGCTCGACTGCTGCATCTTTATTGGCGGGGTATTTAAAAGATGATGTGGTTTCAAGTTTAGCTGGTAATGCGTTGAGCACCTCTTTTGAAAAGTATGCTGTAGGGATAGGTATGTCGGAGTAAGTCGCTAGTAAGCTATCTAATGGGCTTGGCGCCGCCGGGGTCTGGGACACTATTGTCGAAAAAAACGGCCGATATATTTAAAGGGGAGTAAATGACCAGTTTTTTAGAAAAATATAAACATTACGTTGGTTTTCTTTTGTTGGTGATGGCCATTGCCAGCGGTATTGTAAGGTTCGATGGTAGCTGGAAAAGATTTTATTCAATGGTATTGGCTCAACTGTGGTTTGGCCAAGCTGTGTACAATTATTTACGAGGTGGTTGGGTAGGTGTTGGCCCTGGAGGGATGGGACTCAATGCAGATCCAGTGTTGCGGAGAGGTTTGGCGGGGTTTGCTTTTTTTCTATATCTGACGGTGTTTTTTTTCTCTTCTAAGTAATAAAAAATTGGCTATTAACCGATATCGAGTAAAGGCTAAAAGTCAACTTTCCACGAAGTTATTGCTACGGGGTTTCTCCTATCCATAAACCTGACTGGTTAACTTCGTCGAACCCATTCCTTGTCAATGGTACGACCGGAATCGTGCCTAATCGCCCGGACCTGCCGGCGACAGAGTAAACGGGGACAGACCACATTTTTCGTGTCGCATTTTGATGATCTGAAGTAGTGCGAAATAGATAGGGATTGTTTTTTGTTGGGTTGACTAAGTTGTCAGCATCATTAATTGTGAAAGGACTCACCGTATGCCACGCAGCGCACGTGTCTTGATGCCTGGTGGTTCGCGATCTGCTGCTGAAATTGAAGCTATGCTTGGGCGACGAATTCGGCGGGGATACCCGGGAAGACCGAAAAAGCTTCGATTTTTTAGATGGAAAATGTGGTCTGTCCCCATTTTTTCTCTGGTCAGCAAGGACGGCATGGCCCCGCTCAAGCGTCGCAAGCCGGAAGCGCCGGCGGCTGAGTAAGTCGTTGTAGACGGCCTATGAAAAACCCGGACAGTGTCCGGGTTTTTTATGCCTGGCGTTTATCAGACTTCGGCTTTCTTCTCGGCGGACTCCAATTCCTTCAAGCGCTGGTCGATCAACTGGCACTTGTCCGGCAGGTCTTTAGCGGCAGTGCCCAGATCCATCTTCTGCAACTCGTCGTTGATCTCCTTGGCCTTGGCCGGGTTCTGCTCGGTGAGCCTGGCCACTTCCCTGGCCAGTTGTTCGCGCTTGGCGGTGGCTTCGTCGGGGGTGCAAGCCCAGGCGGGCAGGGCACAAGCGAGGACAGCGGCGAGAGTTAGCTTCTTCAGCAGTGGTTTCATGGGGGCGGGCCTCAGTTCCGGTCAAGGCGGGTTATCCGGTTGAGGGTTGGCCCCTGGGGAAAGTTCAGTCTGTGATTGTCAGGGCCTCTTCGCGGGCAAGCCCACAGGTTTTGTGAACACCACAGAAACGGTGGGAGCGTGGCTTGCCCGCGAAGGCCGCGCCTCGGTGTCTGGGGCTAACCACCATGACAGCAGCTCGACTGCTCCTGTTCCTTATATTTGTCGTGATGCCGCACCCACTCCATGATTTCCTCTTCGTTGCGACCCTTGGGTGTCAGGTCGAGGTAGTTGTAGGCGCCGACCAGCATGTCCAGACCACGGGCATAGGTGGAGTAGGTATGGAAAATTTCTCCAGCGTCATTGCGATAAAACACGCTGAGACCTGGAAGTTCTTCCTCGGCGCCGTCGGTTTTTTCGTAGTTGTACGTAGCCTTTCCGGCGACGACCTCTTCGGCCCGGGAACAGACGCCAAAGTCGTAGTTGAAATCGCATCCTGCCGACGACACCCAGTCGAACTTCCAGCCCATGCGCCGTTTGAAGGCCTGGAACTCAGCGAGCGGTGCGTGGGAAACCGCCACCACGGCCACGTCATGGTAGGCCAGGTGCTGGTTGGCGCCGTCGATGTGATCGCTCAGGTACGAGCAACCGGGGCAGCCCTCATCCCAGCCCTCGGCGAACATGAAGTGGTAGATGACCAACTGGCTGCGCCCCCCGAACAGGTCCGCCAGTTTCAGTTCGCCGTCGGGGCCCTGGAAGTGGTAGTCCTTGTCGATTTTCACCCAGGGCAGGGCGCGGCGTTCGGCGCTGAGTCTGTCCCTTTCCTTGGTGAAGGCTTTCTCGCGGGCCAGGTGCTGTTTGCGGGCGGCGAGCCATTCTTCCCGCGATACGACGGGATGGTTCTGAATGTTCATGTTGTTTTCTCCTGCGTGGGGCGGGGAGGTGACTTACACAGCCTAGTCGTTTGGCTTGCGTGGAATTCGACATACCGCCGGTCGGTCGTCTGCAAACGCCCCGCTGAACGGCGGCCGGGCGTACCGGTCACAACCTGTAAGGCCCGTGCAATTGCACGGGCATCAATCGAACGGGCACCGGAGGTTGAATCAGGATGACGACTTACAACTGGGACTTGATTGAGCGCTTGCTGCATGAAGTGCAAAACAGTGCGGGCCACAGTTTCACACCGCGGCCTTACGCCGAACAGCATGCCGCGCAAAAGGCCGCGGAAGGCGAGCCGATTGAAAATCTTGATCACTTGAAAACGGTGGCTGGAGAGTACGAAAAGTTACTGCTGGCGCGTGGCTATATCGAGCCGCGACCGGAAGACGAAGGCGGCACGGGCACCAATTACATTTTGACGGCGCGGGGTTCGCGTTTGTTGAGCCTGATCGACAGCAGTATTCCCGGCAATGATCACCCGCGGCAGGTGCTGGACGAGCAGGAGGATGCGCTGGATGAGGTGACGTTCGATGAGGTGGCGTCGAAGGCGCAGATTGCCTGACGTGGTGTGATCCCCTGTGGGAGCGAGCCTGCTCGCGAAGAGGCCATTGAGTTCAACATGAGTGTTGATAGTTAAACCGTCTTCGCGAGCGGGCTCGCTCCCACATGGGTCTTGCGTTGCAGTCAGCCTTGTTTCGCCGCTTTCAGGCACTTCAAGTCGCTGAAGTCCTTGCGCACACCATCGATTTTCTTCAGCAAGCGTGCGCGCTGGTTCGGCGTGCTTTCAGCCATCAGATCCACGAACAGTGAACGCGCCTGGGCCTCGGTGTTGGCAAAGGCCTGACGATAGGCGGGCGTCCACAAGCTCTCGCGATGGACCAGAAGTGTCTCGATGCGTTGTGGGAATTGGGGATTCTTGCGTTGCGCAACGGCCGCGCTGAACTGCTTCTGCCAATGGACCCGGTTGGCAAGCCACTGGGTGTTCTGCTCGCCCAGGGCGCTGGACCATGTGGCTACCCGCTGTTGCTGGGTAGTGTTCAGGGGGCCGAGCCAGTCGTTCAGGCGCGTCTCCATGCGCGCACCGCGCTCCTTGATCTGCTGATCAAGGGGAGGCTTGAGGTATTCCTCCTCGCGTTTGCGCTGGTCCTTGGCAAAGGCATCGTTCATTTCGGCGACTTGCTTGTCATCCAGCCCTTGCAGCAATTCGATGGCTGATGGGGTGATTTCCCGCGCGGTCTCCGCGATCGCCTGTTCGGCTTCCTGAGCGCGGGCCTGCAAGGCGGCATCGGTGACCTGGTTGTTGGCGATCATGGCTTGCAGCCGGTCCAGCCAGTCGAGGTAGCCGGGCAGTTGGGTGGTGCAGTGCCAACTCAGGTGCTCTTTCAGGCGTACGTCCAGCCAGCTTTTTTGCTCGCCGTTCATGTCCAGGTAGTCGCTGAGCGTCCACGGGATGATCACATCGAGATTGCGGTAGGCCAGGCCCACGCGGCTGCACGCGCCGAGGGCGAGGGTAACGGTCAACACAACGGCGATATGTTTGAACCAGCGGGACATGGGCGAATCCTTGCGAAAGCCAGTCTTCGGGGGCTGATTCTCATGTGAACCCAAGAGGGGGGCGGCAGTTCAGCCGATCAATAGAACGCGTGTTCGGCCTTGAGTGTAACCAGTCCGTCGCACTGGCTGTTGTGCCCGGCATAGGCCGAGCAACCGCTGCCGCTCAGGCTGGAGTCACTGTAGATCAGGTCGAGGTCGATGCCCATGAACGGGCGGGACAATTTCAGCGACCAATCGGTAAAACTGCCTACATACCCGCCATCCACCGCCACTGGCGTATTGAATTGGTGGGAGGTGTATTTCAGGCTGACGCCGACACCAAACGGTTGATTGCCGCTCAAGTCAGCGAACAGGGTGTTGTTCTGTTTGTCCGGGTCATTGCTGAAGGCGACGCCGAAACGGCTGCCGAGCAAGGTCAGGCCGCCGAACAGTTCCTGGCTGTCAGGTGTCGTGACTTCCGGGTAACTGTAGCGGATCAGGCCCACTTCGTAGCCGAGGGTTTGGTCGAAGGGTTGTTTGAAACCCATGTAGGAGTCGAGTTCGAGGTTTTTCCCCGGGCTGATGCCCATGCTGGGCGACCATTGGCCCACGTAGAAACCACTGTCGTGGCTCAGGTCCAGGCCGCCGTGGAACGAGCCGACGGCCGAAGGCTTGACCAGGCCCTGGGCCATGCTGCGGGTGGGGGTGGTGCCGAGCTTGAGGTCGAAGCCCCCCAGCTCACGCTGAAAGATTTGTGCGTGTGCTACGGAGCAGGCCAGCAGGCTGGCGAGCAATGCCGATAGATAGAAGGGTTTGAACATGCGTCACTCCATGAACAGCGAGGACAGGCTGGCGGGCCCGCTGAAACGCTTGATCCAGACGTGTGCAAGGATACCGGCGAATGATCGGCAATGAAGGCCGTTCGTCGATTTTTAGAGGATTTGAAGAAGTGCCAGAGGAGTGATGAGGGTTCCAGTCCAAGCGCTTCGAAGCTCAAAGCGCTTTGGGACCAGGTGACGCGAGGGTATTACTTTTTGCCCAGGGTGATCTGCTTGGACGGGCCGAACGTCTGGCCGCTGACGCCTTTGGCAATTTGCTGGATTTCACCGCCGGACTTGAGGAACGCAGCGATCTGGCTGTTGATCGATTCGCTGGTTTCGACGGCTGGAGCTGGCTTTGCTTTGCTGGTGGATGCTTTTACACGCATGGCGGCCATTAACCTGTAGAAAATTAACTTGGCCAGGCATCGTACAGGAATAACCTGATAATTGCTTGGCAAATATCCCCTCGGCATATTCGTGAGGTCGGGGTAAACAGGCATCGGCCAGTATTCGAAATAGGTGTCTAAGCCGCTGTTTTAACTAAGAACATTGCCTGGGGAAATACCGCGTTACGCTGGCCTGAGCATGGCGTAAATACCCGGATCGGTCTGACGAGCGGCCAGGTGCTCGATGCAAACCCCGGAAAATCAAGGCCTTCAGAGGAATTTCTCGTACCACCGGGCCGGCTACCGAACGCGGCGCCTAAAACCGGGTAGAATGCCGCCCACGCAATGAGGGTATTGGACATGGCTTTAGTCGGGCGTTACAACAGTTTGCAAGTGGTTAAACACACTAACTTCGGTTTATATCTGGACGGTGGCGCGGATGGCGAAATCCTTCTGCCTAATCGTTATATTCCCAAAGATATTCCTACCGAAGATGAAGACTGGCTCAACGTTTTTATTTATCTGGACAGCGATGACAAACTCATCGCAACTACTGAAAAACCGAAAGTTCAAGTCGGTGAATTTGCCAGTTTGAAAGTTGTTGAAGTCAACAGCATCGGCGTATTCCTGGACTGGGGGTTGCCGAAAGACCTGTTGCTGCCGTTCTCCGAAGAGAAGCGCCAGATGACGGCGGGCGAGTATGTGGTGGTGCACGTCTATCTCGACAAACACACCCGTCGCATCACCGCGACCGCGCGTCTGGACCGCTACCTGGACAAGACCCCGGCCAACTACATCGCGGGCCAGGAAGTGGACTTGCTGGTGGCCGAAGCCACGGACATGGGCTTCAAGGCCATCATCAACAACAAGCATTGGGGCCTGATCCACAAGAACGAAATCTTCAAGTTCATGCGCGCCGGTAAAGAAGAAAAGGGTTTCATCAAGGAAGTTCGCGCCGACGGCAAGATCAGCCTGAGCCTGCAACCGGTCGGCCAGGAAGCGGCCACCAGCCTGAACTCGAAGATCCTCGCCAAGTTGCGCGAAAACAACGGCAGCCTGGCGGTCAGCGACAAGAGTGATCCGGCGTTGATCAGCAGCCTGTTTGGTGTCAGCAAGGGCAACTTCAAGAAGGCCATCGGTGTGTTGTACAAGAATGGCCAGATTGTCATTCATGCCGATCGCATCGAACTCAGTTGACCCCACTCTGACGTGTAGGAGCTGCCGAAGGCTCGGTCCGCGCTCGGGCGATCTTTTGATCTTTAAAAATCAAAATCGCAGCCTTCGGCAGCTCCTACAGGGGCATTTTCTGGCCTTCTGGTTAATAATCGACAACATGATTTTTCGCCCCGGTGTGTTCTTTTCAACGAGAAGGCCGGGGCTTTGCTTTTACTGCCGAGTCTTTGCCATGGATTGTGTCTTCGAGGTGTTTCGGTGAGCGCCACCCGGCGCAGCGCCGACGGGTTTGCCCTGCAAGTGATGGTCGGGTTGTGCCTGGTCTGGGGCGTGCAGCAGGTGATGATCAAGTGGGCGGCGGCCGATATTGCGCCGGTGATGCAGGCGGCCGGACGTTCCGGTATGTCGGCGTTGCTGGTCGGGCTGCTGATCTGCTGGAAGGGCGGCTGGAACCAGGTGGGTGCAACCTGGCGCGGCGGTCTGTTGGCCGGTGCCTTGTTCGGCCTGGAGTTCTTCTTCATTTCCGAAGGCCTGCAACTGACCACGGCGGCGCACATGTCGGTGTTCCTCTACACGGCCCCGATCTTCACCGCATTGGGGGTGCACTGGTTGCTGCCCAGTGAGTGTTTGCGGCCGTTGCAATGGCTGGGGATTGTCCTGGCGTTTATCGGGATTGCGATTGCGTTTGCCGGTGGGGTGTCCTGGGACAACCTTGATTACCGCATGTTGATGGGCGATGCCCTGGGCGTGCTGGCGGGTGCCGCCTGGGGCGCGACCACGGTGGTGGTGCGCGCTTCGCGCCTGTCGGAAGCGCCGGTGACCCTGACGCTGTTCTATCAGTTGATTGTCGGCTTCTTCGGCCTGTTGTTGATTGCGCTGCTCAGCGGCCAGGTCACCCATGTCAGCCTGACCACCGTGGCGGTCGCCAGTGTGCTGTTTCAGGGCGTGATCGTGTCGTTCTTCAGTTACCTGATCTGGTTCTGGCTGCTGCGCCGGTACCTGGCGGCGAACCTCGCGGTGTTTTCGTTCATGACGCCGTTGTTCGGCGTCACGTTCGGTGTGGTGCTGCTGGGCGAGGCGCTGAGCCTGAACTTCGTCATCGGTGCCGTGCTGGTGTTGGCGGGCATCACCTTTGTCAGTGCTGAACAGTGGCTGCGCCGTCGTTTGCGCAAAGCCCTCGGTCAGCACTGACCGGCGCGAGCAACAGACCGCCGGCGAGCAACAGACCGCAGCCGGCGACCACCAGTGCCGGCTGCAAACCGCCACTGAAATGACTGCTCAGCGCCGCCAGCAATGGCCCGCTCAGTTGGCCCACGGCGAAGCAGGCCGTCAGCAGGCCGGCATTGCGCTGGGTAGCGTGGGGCGCCAGTTCCCGGGAACGCTGCATCACCAGTTGCATGCAAGCCAGGAATGGCGTGCCGCACAGGATCACACCCAACGCCAGACCTGGCCCGTTGCCCAGCAGGCAGGCGAACACGCCGGCGGCTTGCAGCCATAACGTCGCCATCAACCAGTGACGCGTTGCTCCCGGCCTTTGGCGACGCAGACTCACCAGCACCACACCCGTGGCAGCCGCCAGGCCAAAGCACGGCCAGAACAGGTCGGCCTGCCATTGGCCATGGAATTGCGCGTTGGCCATCTGCGACAGAAAGGTCGCCGGGATGATGTAGCCCAATCCGTACAAGCCATAGATCCAGCCCAGACGACCGATGCCTTGGGTGTGCGATGCGTTGGCGCTGGGCGCAGCAGTCGCGGTTGTGTCCGGTTGTGGCAGGAATGGCAGGATCCCCAGCAGCATCGCCAGCCCTGTGGCGGCGTACACCAGCCACAAGGTGGCGGAAGTCTGGCCCAGCAGGTTCGAGCCCAGGGCCAACAAACCTGTCAGAAAAATCCCCAAACCCGGTCCGGCGAAGACCAGGGCGCCTAATCGTGGGCGACCGGCCGCTGCCGCGAGCGGCTGGCTCAGGGCGGTGATCATCACCAGCACCCAGGCGCTGGCCACACCGGTGCCGAAGCGCAGCAGCAGGTGCGACCAGAAACCATTGGCCCAGAACGACGCCAGGGTCAGCAGTACGCAGAGCCACAACCCGCCCAGCAAGCGCCGGCGCACTTGCTCAGGACGCCGGGAGAACATGGCGTCCACCGCGCCGATGAAATAACCGAGGTAATTGGCGGCGGCAATCAGTCCGGCGGCGGTCAGGTCGATCTGACCTTCGCTGAGCAGGTGCGGCAGTTGCGGTGTCAGGGCAAAACGGCCGATGCCCATGGCCATCATCAGGGCAACGAAACTGGCGGATAAGCGAATCAAGGGAGACATGGTCTGGATTCCGTTCAGAGGATCGATGACCGTCAGGCTAGGATTGATTGACTTTCTTTAAAAATGAATAATAGTGAGTAACTTGTTCTTTTTTGGAGAATGCCGTGGAATTCAGCCAATTGCGCATCTTCCAGGCGGTGGCGCAAGAAGGGTCCATCACCCGGGCCGCCGAACGGCTGCATCGAGTGCCGTCGAACCTGTCGACCCGGCTCAAACAGCTGGAGGAGCAACTGGGTGTCGAACTGTTCCTGCGCGAGCGTCAGCGCTTGCAGTTGTCGCCTGCGGGAAAAGTCCTGCTGGACTACACGGCCAAACTGTTTGCCTTGCGCGACGAAGCCAGCGCGGCAGTGCAGGGCGGGCAACCGGCGGGCGACTTCGTGCTCGGCACCATGTACAGCACGGCGGCGATTCATCTTCCGCGGCTATTGGCGCGCTATCACCGCCTGTATCCGGCCGTGAACCTGCAAGTGCAATCCGGGCCCAGCGGTGAATTGCTCGAAGGCCTGCTCACCGGCCGACTCGATGCGGCACTGGTGGATGGCCCCATGGAACTGGCCGGGCTCGACGGGGTGCCCTTGTGCGAAGAGCGCCTGGTGCTGATCAGCGAGGCCGATCATCCGCCCGTGCGCAGCGCGCTGGATGTGCAAGGTCGTTCGGTGTTCACCTTTCGCCAGGGCTGCTCCTACCGCATGCGCCTGGAGGCCTGGTTCGCCCATGACCATGCGGCCATGGGCCGGGCGATGGAGATCGAGTCCTATCCGGGGATGCTGGCGTGTGTGATTGCCGGTTCCGGTGTGGCGCTGATGTCGGAGTCGATGCTCGCCAGCCTGCCGGGCCGTGAGAGTGTGGCAGTGCATCCGTTGGCCGAGCCGTTCGCCAGCGCTACCACTTGGCTGATGTGGCGCAAGGGCATGGTCGGGGCCAACCTGAATGCCTGGATCGAGCAACAAAAGGTGGTTTTTCCTACGGGACAGGTGCAGGCGCGGGAAATTGCCTGAACACAGGCTGATTGTGATGGATTCAGTAACAGATCATTGCGACTTTGCGCGAGCATTGCACGGGACTTCGGACTATTATCTGTGCGAAGGGGCTAGAGAATTTTGGCCGCTCGGCACTACCCTGAAGGGGGCACCATGAAAGAGAAAATTCAAAACTGGCTGCATGACCTGGGCGTGGCTCTCGGTTTGATCGAACCGCCAATGCAACCCGTGCCTGTTCGTACTGACGACGAACAGCGTCGGCGCCAGCAGCGACGCCGGTAATGGCAGATAACATCTGACAGGTGAAAGGTTTTTCGTGGCGAGGGAGCAATCTCCCTTGCCGCTTCGTGTACGTTTGATCAGCAGCCTTAGTACCGCCCGATCTCCAGCAAGAACCGGCTCAAATCATTCGCCGTCCTGGCGGATTTCAGCATCCGGTCTTCTTCCACGGTAAACGCCGTTACACCCAGCTCATCTTCCAGATGGAAGATCAGTTCTTCGATATCTTCTTTATCCAGTCCCAACTGCGCCAGGCTGGCGTTGTCGTCGAAGTCATCCCGGCCTTCCAGCAGGCGGCTGATGTAGCGGTGCACGACAGTACGAACGGCAGTTTTTTTCATGAGCGTTCTTCGAGGAGGAGGCGGTTTTGTTCTCCGTGCCGGAGCAGTTCCTGCCGTTGAGTACAGCAGGCTTTAGCCGTGTGAGCGCTGCCATTCGTCAATCATGTTGCGCAAATGCTCCCCGGAAAAACTGCCGAAATGCCCGCCATGCACCGTGCGGATCGACAGCTCACGCAAGCGTTGCAGGCTGCGCGCGTAGTCATCGAGGTTGGAGTGGTAGGCGTCTTCGATCAGCGGGCCGTCGTAGATGATGTCGCCGCTGAACAAGGTCTCGGTGGCGGCTTCGTACAGGCAGATGCCGCCCGGTGAGTGTCCCGGTGTGTGCACGACCTGTAGCACCCGATTGCCCAGGTCCAGCACATCTCCATCTTCGATAAACCCTGTGGCCGGTGCCGCTTTGACCCGGTATTCGGCGTAGCACAGCGGGCAATCGGGGTGGGCTTCGAACATGTCGTCGCCGACAAAGGCTTTGCTCAGGTCGTTGTCGCCATCCGGTGCGGCCAGAATGTCCGCCTCGGCCGGATGTACCAGGCGCTCGGTGAATTCGTGATGACCGGCGATGTGATCGAAATGGCAGTGGCTGGCCACCGCCACCAGCGGCCGCTCGGTGATCCACGGCAGTTGCTCGCGCAGGCTGACCAGGCCCGAGCCGCTGTCCAGCAGCAGGTCTTTGTCACGACCCTGGATGTGCCAGAGGTTGCAGCGGTAGAAGGGGCGGATGTACGGCTCGTGAATCAGGCGGATGCCGTCACTGAGCGGTTTCACTTCGAACCACTGGTCGCGAGAAACAATCTTCATAAAATGTTTTCTCCAGACGAAAAAAAACGAGTATGGCAACCGACGCCACACTCGTCGAAGAAAAAGTCATTCCATTCTTTTCAGTTTAGGCAGCGCTGGCCACAGTCTCCGGGCGACGGGACAGCAGGCTGACCACCACGAAACTCACCAGGCCTACACCGAGGCTGTAGTAGATCGGGGTGTTGGCATCCAGACCGTCCTTGAACATGAACAGCAGCGCGGTGGCGAAGCCCATGCCCATGCTGGCGATAGCGCCGGCGGTGGTAGCGCGCTTCCAGAAAATCGCACCCATCAGCGGGATCAGCATGCCGCCGACCAACAGGTTGTAGGCCAGGGTCAGGGCGCTGATCACGTCGTTCACGATCAGAGCGATGCCCAGTACCACGATGCCGGTCAACAGGGTGAACAGGCGGTTGATCGCCAGGCTCGACTGTTTGCCGCCACGCAGTTTCGGCAGCAGGTCTTCGGTCAGGGTGGTAGCAGCGGCCAGCAGGCCGGCGCTGGCGGTGGACATCATGGCGGCCAGTGCGGCAGCGATCACCAGGCCACGGATACCGTCCGGCAGGGACAGTTTGACGATGGCGGCGAAGGCGTTGTTGACGTTGTCCAGGTCCGGGATCAGTACGTGGGCAGCCATGCCGATCAGGGCACAGGCCAGGCCGTAGAGGATGCAGTAGATACCGGCCGCGGTACCGGCAACCTGAGCCACTTTGGCGGTCTTGACGGTGAACACCCGTTGCCAGATGTCCTGACCGATCAGGATGCCGAAGAAGTAGATCATGAAGTAGGTGATGATGGTGTCCCAACCGATGGTGGTGAAGCTGAAGCTCGCCGCCGGCAGTTTCAACACCAACTCATCCCAGCCGCCAACGCGGTACAGGCAGATTGGCAACAGGATGAACATCAGGCCGACAGTCTTGATCACGAACTGGACGATGTCGGTCAGGGTCAGCGACCACATGCCGCCGATCGCCGAGTAGATCACCACGACACCGCCACCGAGCAGTACCGAGATCCAGAACGGCAGGCCGAACAGCACTTGCAGAACGGTGCCGATCGCCAGGATCGAGGTCACGCCGATCATCAGCGCGTAGGCCAGCATGATCACCGCGCTCGCGGAGCGGGCCATCGGGTTGTAGCGTTTTTCCAGCACCTGGGTAACGGTGTAGATCTTCAGTTTCAGCAACGGTTTGGCGAGGAACAGGTTCAGCGCGACGATCCCGCAACCAAGGGCCGCACACAGCCAGAAACCGGAGATGCCATGCACGTAGCCCAGACGCACGGTGCCCACGGTGGACGCGCCGCCCAGAACGGTGGCAGCCATGGTGCCCATGTACAGGCTTGGGCCGAGGTTACGACCGGCGACCAAGAAGTCTTCGTTGGTCTTGGCCTTGCGCATGCCGTAGTAGCCGAGTATCAGCATCGCGGCGGCGTAGATGAGTACGACGAATAAATCCAAAGCCATTGTTGCGTGTCTCCGATTGTCTTTTTTATGTGAGGCTGAAATCAATCCTGTGGGAGCGAGCCTGCTCGCGAATCAGGCGCCACGGTTTTTCAGGCAAACCGCGTCATCGTTCTTCGCGAGCAGGCTCGCTCCCACAGGTAGTGCGTTTAATCAGGCGGCTTGACGCAGCGCCGGTTTAGCGAGCGAATCCGTGCTCTTGCTGCGAAGGTCGTTCGGGCCGAACACTTCGCGTGGTTCCGGGAACAGGCTCAGCAACGCCAGGTACACCACCGAGGCCAGGCCCAGGGTCACTGGCAGGCTGATGTCGATACCGCCGGCCATTTCGCCCAGTGGCCCGACGAACTGACCCGGCAGGTTGACGAAGCACAGGCCGACGGCCGCGCTCGGGATCCAGGCGCCCAGGCCACGCCAGTTCCAGCCGTGGGTGAACCAGTAGCGGCCACCTTTCTCGCCGCGGGTGAACACTTGCAGGTCATCCGGGCAGTAGAAGCCGCGACGCACCAGCAGGCCGATGATCATGATCACCATCCACGGGGTGGTGCAGGTGATGATCAGCACGGCGAAGGTCGACACGCTCTGCACCAGGTTGGCCGCGAAGCGCCCGATGAAGATGAAGGCAATCGACATCACACCGATCAGCAGCGTGGCCTTGACCCGCGACAGCACCCGTGGGAATACGCTGGACATGTCCAGGCCGGTGCCATAGAGCGAAGTGGTGCCGGTGGACATGCCGCCGATCACCGCAATCAGGCACACCGGCAGGAAGAACCAGCTCGGCGATACCGCCAGCAGGCCGCCGACATAGTTGTTGGCCGCGATGTAGTCCGGTGCCTTGATCGCTACGATGGTGGCGGTGGTCAGGCCGAACAGGAACGGGATGAACGTCGCGATCTGCGAAATCACCACCGCCGCCATGATCCGGCGCTTGGAAGTGTCACGCGGAATGTAGCGCGACCAGTCGCCGAGGAACGCACCGAAGGAAATCGGGTTGCTCATTGCCACCAGCGCAGCGCCAATGAACGCAGCCCAGAAACCGGGTTGCCCCATGTTGACGGTGCCGGCGTAGTTCACATCGAAGGGACCGGCGAAGGCGAAGATGCCCAGCAGGAACAGCAGGCTGGCACTCCACACCGCGATCTTGTTGACCCACAGCAGGAAGCGAAAGCCATAGATGCACACGGTCAGTACCAGGATCGCGAACAGACCGTAGGCCAGGCCCAGGGTCAGGTCGGTTTCCGGCAGGCCGATCAGGCGTTTGGCGCCACCGATCAGCGCATCCCCCGAACTCCACACCGAGAGCGAGAAGAAGGCGATGGCGGTCAACAGCGACAGGAACGAGCCGACGATCCGCCCGTGCACGCCGAAGTGCGCACCGGAGGACACGGCGTTGTTCGTGCCGTTGATCGGGCCGAACAGGCCCATTGGCGCGAGGATCAGCGAACCCAGCAATACGCCCAGCACAATCGCCCAGACGCCCGCCTGGAACGACAGGCCGAACAGGACCGGGAAGCTGCCGAGCACGGCGGTGGCAAAGGTGTTGGAACCACCGAAGATCATCCGGAACAAGTCCGTCGGGCCTGCGGTGCGTTCGTTGTCCGGGATCTGTTCGACCCCGTGGGTTTCAATTTGCGTAAGGCTTTGGTCTTTGTTGTTGTTATTCATGATCAGCTCCGATCATAAAGGCGCGCTCATCGTGCGTGAGCGTCACCTGTCTTGGCTAAGGGGGTGGCAGCCCTTCCGGCATCGCGGACAAATGTTCGTGGCAGGCCAGCCATAGGCCTTGTTGTTCTTGGCCAGACGCTTGTTTCTTGAAAACAATCGTCTCGCGCTCCTGGCTAAAGTGCTGCTCCCCTTGCATGCGCAACTCGGTGGCTACGTCATGGATGAAAATCGCCACGTCACCCTGCAGGCTGACGAAAGCGTTGCTTGAGGTGCACGAGAGCACCTCGAAGCCATCCTCGCAGCGCCAGCCGTCCCACATCGCCTGATAGGCGTCGCGTGACAGCAGGGGCTGTTCGAGGGTGTAGAAGACGAAGCTGGCATCGGTGCTGAACGCACCGAAGTAGGCTTCGCGATCGTTACGGGCAAAAGCGGACACCAGATCGGCGGCGGCTTTCAAAACCTGATCACGTTCGTTCATGAACCATCCTCAGCGATGGACTACGCCAGGCAGTACGCAGAGCATTTCGTACAGCAGGTTGGCGGCCAGCAGCGAGGTGTTGCCGGTGGTGTCGTAAGCGGGCGAGACTTCTACCAGATCGCAACCGACCAGGTCGAGGCCTTGGCAGCCACGAACGATCTCGATCGCCTGAATGGTCGTCAAGCCGCCGATTTCCGGGGTGCCGGTACCCGGTGCCCAGGCCGGGTCGATGCCGTCGATGTCGAAGCTCAGGTACACCGGGCCGCCGCCGACTTTCTCGCGGACTTCAGCCATCAAAGGCTCCAGCGATTTGTGCCAGCACTCTTCGGCCTGAACCACGCGGAAGCCCTGGTTGCGGCTCCAGTTGAAGTCATCAGCGGTGTAGCCCTGGGCGCGCAGGCCGATCTGCACGACACGGTCCGGGTCCAGCAGGCCTTCTTCAACGGCGCGACGGAAGGTGGTGCCGTGGGCGATTTTCTCGCCGAACATGTGATCGTTCACATCGGCGTGGGCGTCGATGTGCACCAGGCCGACCTTGCCGTGCTTCTTATGGATGGCACGCAGGATCGGCAGGGTGATGGTGTGGTCGCCGCCCAGGGTCAGGGGGATCACGTTGTGTTCGAGGATGTCGTCGTAGGCTTCTTCGATGATGCGTACGGCGTCCAGCAGGTTGAAGGTGTTGATCGCCACGTCGCCGATGTCGGCAACCGACAGCGAATCGAACGGCGCAGCACCGGTGGCCATGTTGTAAGGACGGATCATCACCGATTCGGCGCGGATATCGCGAGGCCCGAAACGGGTGCCAGGGCGCAGGGAGGTACCGATGTCCAGCGGCACGCCTACGAAGGCAGCGTCCAGGCCGGCAGCAGTTTGCAAGTGGGGGAGTCGCATCATGGTGGCGATGCCGCCGAAGCGCGGCATTTCGTTGCCGCCCAGTGGTTGGTGAAGAATCTTGTCCACGGGTAAGGCCTCATCGTCGTTGTTTTATTTATTGGGTTGCGCCGTTCACGGGAGTACGGGCGAACCTTGTGGCGCCGATTCTGCGAAATGTAGTGGCCGGGAAGAATCGCTACGGGCAAATACTTAGTTCAGATTTTTCTAAACTAATGTGCGCGAGGTCGATAGACTTCACCGCAACACGAAAGCTGCAGATAAACCTGTAGGAGCTGCCGAAGGCTGCGATCTTTTGATTTTCAGCGGTCTCAGGCCGCACAGAGTCAAGATCAAAAGATCGCAGCCTTCGGCAGCTCCTACAGGGACGTAGCTGCCGCGACCCAGAGTTTGGAGTACCCATGGCCAACGCTTTACCCGACCTGAAACTATTGCGCATCTTCGTCAGCGTGGTGCGCCATCAGGGGTTCGCCAACGCCCAGCAGGAGCTCAATCTCTCGACGTCGGCCATCAGCACCTACATGAGCCAGCTCGAAGCAGCCCTCGGCCTGGTGCTGTGCCATCGCGGTCGTGGCGGTTTCAGCCTGACCAGCAAGGGCGAGCTGTTCCATCAGGAAACCCTGCGCCTGTTGGGCGAACTCGAAGGCTTCGAGCAGTACGCCGCCGCCCTCAAGGGCGAGTTGCGCGGTACCTTGAACCTCGGGGTAATCGATTCCACCGTCAGCGACAAGGCCCTGCCGTTCGCCGAAGCCATCGGCGCCTACAGTCAGGAACACCCGGCCGTGCACTTGCACCTGTCGGTGATGAGCCCTTACGAATTGCAACTCGGCGTGCAGGACAATCGTCTCGACCTGGCCATCGGCGCGTTTTCCACGCGCATGAGCGGTCTGGTGTACATGCCGCTGTACCGTGAACAACACTGGTTGTATTGCAGCACGCGGCATCCGCTGTTCAACGAGCGGCGCATTCCCGAGCAAGTGATCACCCAGCAGCGCATGGTCGGTCGTGGCTACTGGAGCCAGGCCGAACTGGCGCGCCACGGTTTCAAGCACAGCGCCGCGACGGTAGAAAGTATGGAGGCCCAGTTGATTCTGGTGCTGTCCGGCGCCTACATCGGCTACCTGCCGGAGCACTACGCCCAGGCCTGGGCCGACAAGGGTGACCTGCGGGTGTTGCTGCCGGCGACCTTCGGTTATCAGGCGCCGTTCTCGATGATCGTGCGCCGGGGCCGTAGCCGCGAGCCGCTGATCCAGACTTTCCGTGATTTGCTTAAAGCCCAACTGAATCAGGCCTGAGAAGATGTCCAGAATCCAGTGCCCGCGCTGCCTGCGCCCGCAAAGCCACTGCCTGTGCCCATTGATCCCGAGCCTCGACAGCCGCACCCGGGTGTTGCTTTTGCAGCATCCGAGCGAAGTGAGCCATGCGCTGAATACGGCGCGGCTGGCGGCGTTGGGCTTGAACAATGCCGAGTTGATCGTCGGCGAGGTGTTCGAGGATTTGCCGACGCTGTTGAACCGGCCGGGGTATCAGGCGCGGTTGTTGTTTCCCGGTGACGATGCGCAGCCAATGCAAGCTTATGCCGCGACAGACGAACCGTTGTTGCTGGTTGTCCCGGACGGCACCTGGCGCAAGGTGCGCAAGTTGCTGCACCTCAATCCGCTGCTGGCGGCGTTGCCGAGGGTGATGCTGGCAGAGGGCGGTGTGTCGCGCTATCGCCTGCGCAAGGCGCCGGGGCCGGGGGCGTTGTCGACGGTGGAGGCGATTGTGCAGGCGCTGGAAACCCTCGAAGCACCGACTTCGTTTGCGCCGTTGCTGAAGCCATTCGAGGCGTTGATCGAGGGGCAGATTGCGGCGATGGGGGAGGAGGTTTATCAGCGTAACCATGGTCCGAAATAGTCGGTGTCTGTCATGGCCCCATCGCGAGCAAGCTCGCTCCCACAGGTTTTGTGGTGTTTGCAGATTTTGTGTACGACGCGGACACTGTGGGAGCGAGCTTGCTCGCGATGGCGGCAGATCAGTCACCGCAGATTCTGGATACGACCTACCGCTCCCGCATCGCCTCGGTCCGCGCCTTCAACACCGGTTTAAGCAGGTAATCGAGCACTGTTTTCTCCCCGGTAATAATGTCCACCGTCGCCACCATCCCCGGGATGATCAGCAGCGGTTTCACATCCCCGCCCAAATGGTTTTTGTCAGTACGCACCTGAATCAGATAGAAGCTGTTGCCCTTGTCGTCGGTGATGGTGTCGGCACCGATCAACTCCAGCTTGGCGCTCAGGCCGCCGTAAATGGTGTAGTCGTAGGCACTGAACTTGACCATCGCTTTCTGGCCTGGATGCAGGAATGCAACGTCCTGTGGCCGCACCTTGGCTTCGATCAGCAGGTTGTCTTCCAGCGGTACGATTTCCACCATGTCGCTGCCGGGCTGGACCACGCCGCCGATGGTGTTGACCTTCAACACCTTGATGATGCCGTGAACCGGCGAGACCACGGTGGTACGGGTCACGCGGTCGTCGATGGCGATGCTCGATGCCGTGATTTTCGACAGGTCGGTGCGTTTCTCGTTCAGCTCTTTGGCGGCTTCGGAACGGAAGGTCTGTTCTGACTCATCGATCTTGCTTTTTATCTCGTTGATCGCCGATTCGGCCCGGGGGATCGCCAGGGTGGTGGCGTTCAGCGAGCCGCGAATCTCCACCGCGCTGCGTTTGAGGCGCAGGATTTCCACCGGTGACACCGCACCCGTGCCTACCAGCGGTGTGGACATGTTCATCTCTTGCTGCAACAACGCCAGGCTTGAACTGAATTGACCCTGTTTCGAGCGAAATTCGGCCAGCTCCTGGGTTTTTTGCCGAAGTTGCTCGGTCAGGGTGCGCTGTTCGCTGGCCAGTCGGCGTTGCCGCTGCTCGTACAGCGAGCGCTCGTCTTCTGCCACTTGCGGAGCCTTGGCGATCACTTCTTCTGACAATTTGAACGGCCGGCCTTCGGCTTCGGCCGAAAGCCGTTCGACCTGCGCGGTCAAGGCATAACGATCGGCTTCGCTTTCGCCCTTGTTCGACAGATAGCGGGTGTCATCCAGGCGCAGCAAAGTGTCGCCCTTGTTCACCATTTGCCCTTCACGGACGAAAATTTCAGTGACGATGCCGCCCTCCAGGTTCTGGATCACCTGGACTTTGCTCGACGGAATCGCCTTGCCTTCGCCCATGGTCACTTCCTGCAACACGGCGAATCTGGCCCAGACCAGTGCGCTGACCACCAGCGCGGCGGCCAGCCACACGGTGATGCGCGACCAGCGCGGTGAGTCCTGCAACGAGGCGCCAGCGGTTTCCGGCATGAACTCGGTTTCGGCACTTTTGTTGAAACTGTCGAAGTAGCCACGGGATCCTTGATCGGCAGGCATGGACGACTCCTAGACGGCCGCAGAGCCGACACGGCCCTTGCGCAGTGCATCGATGACCGCTTCTTTCGGACCGTCGGCGACGATCCGTCCGTTGTCCAGCACCACCAACCGGTCCACCAGGCTCAGCATCGAAGTGCGGTGGGTCACCAGCAGGAGAGTTTTGCCCTGGATCCAGCCGTGAAGTTTTTGCCGCAGGACGTCTTCGCTGCTGTTGTCCATGGCGCAGGTGGGCTCGTCGAGCAGCATGATGGGCGGGTCGAGCAACATGGACCGGGCCATCAATACGGCCTGGCGCTGGCCGCCGGACAGCAGTTGCCCGCGTTCGCCCACGGGCCGGTCGAAGCCTTGCGGGTGTTGCCGGGCCAGTTCGGTGACGCCGGTCATTTCCGCCACTTCGAGCATGCGTGAGTCACTGATGTAGCGCGCGCCGAGGGTCAGGTTGTCGCGCAGGCTGCCGGCCAGCAGCGGCAGGTCGTGCGCGACGTAACCGATTTGATGGCGCAGGTCGGCGACGTCCAGTTGCCGCAGGTCCAGGCCATCGAGCAGCAACTGGCCTTCATCCGGTTCGTAGAAGCCCATCACCAGTCGCGCCAGGGTGCTTTTGCCTGAGCCACTGCGGCCGATAATGCCGATGCGCTCCCCGGGTTTCACGCTGAAGCTGATATTGGCCAGGGCGGGAGCACTCTGGCCGTTGTAGTGGAAGGTCACGCCGACAACATCCAGCGCGCCTTGCAGTTGGGTGCGCTCCAGTGGCCGTTGTCTGGCATCGCGCTCCTGAGGCAGGCCCATCAGCGCATCGGTGCTTTTCATGGTCAGTTGCGCTTGCTGGTAGCGGGTGATCAGGCCGGCGATCTGTCCCAGCGGCGCCAGCACCCGGCTGCCGAGCATGTAGCTGGCCACCAGGGCACCGACGCTGAGGTTGCCGGCGATGATGCTGTAGACCCCGGCGACGATGGTCGCCATGCCGGACAGTTGCTGGATGAACAGCGTGCCGTTGGTGGCCAGGGCCGAGAGGTTGCGCGCATGGCTGTCGAGGCGGGTGAGGGCGCCGTGGGTGCTTTCCCATTTGTGCTGGCGCTCGCTTTCGGCGCTGCAGGCCTTGAGGGTTTCCAGGCCGCTGAGGGTTTCGATCAGCAGTGCCTGGCGTTCGGCGCCGAGGCTGAGGCTTTTCTGTACGGTGTCGCGCAGGCGTACCTGGATCACCATGGCGAAGATGATGGTGATGGGAAACGCCAGTATCGGGATCACCACCAGCCAGCCGCCGAGCAGGCCGATCACCAGCAGCATCAGCAGGCAGAAGGGCAGGTCGATCAGGCTGGTGAGGGTCACGGCGGTGAGAAACTCCCGCAGGCCCTGGAAGTCATGAATGCTTTGGGCGAAACCACCGATGGTCGCCGGCCGCGCTTTCATCGCCATGCCGGTGATGCGCTCGAACAGGGTAGCTGACAGGATCACGTCGGTTTTCTTGCCGGCGGTATCCAGCAAGTGCGCGCGCACGACCCGCAGCACCAGTTCGAAAACGGTGCCGATCAGCAGACCGATCGCCAGCACCCACAAAGTCGAAGTGGCCTGGTTCGGCACCACGCGGTCGTAGGTCTGCATCACGAACAGCGGCACCATCAGGCCCAGCAGGTTGATCAGGAAGCTCGCCAGGATCGCATCGCTGTACAGCCATTTCGACAGCTTCAGCGTATCGCGAAACCAGGCCTGGACCCGAGGCACCAGCGGCGAGCGCAAGTCTTCGAGTTCGTGGCGTGGCCGGGCAAACAACGCCTGGCCACTGTAGTGTTCGGCCAGCTCCTCGGGGCTGAGCCATTGTTCGCCGCCGTCGGCTTCGCTGGGCAGGATCAGTACCTTGCCGTCCTCGCCATAACGACGCAGGACGGCCGTGCGGCCGTTGTTGAGCAACAGCAGCACAGGCAGGTTGAGCGCGGAGATGTCCTTGAGGTCGCGGCGCAGCAAGCGCGCCTGCAAACCGGCCCGGGCCGCTGCGCGGGGCAACAGGTCCAGGCTCAGGCGTTGGTGTGCCATGGGCAGCCCGGCACTCAGGCTGGCGCGGCTGACCGCCGCGCCGTGGAGTTTGCAGAGGATCAGCAGACCGTCCAGAAGCGGGTCATCGAAGCTCAGGCGTGGATCGACACCAGTGTTGCCGGGCTCCATGCTGGTCACATTGATTGCTCCCGTTGCTCTGCGGCAATTGACAGATATCTGCATATCTCACTGTAGGAGCTGCCGCAGGCTGCGATCTTTTGACTTTGCTTTTGAGCAATCAAGATCAAAAGATCGCAGCCTGCGGCAGCTCCTACAGTTATTTCATTTCAGGCAGACGCGCTTCGTTTTTCACTTCGGTCTGGGCGATCGCATCGGCGGGCAGTACGACCCGTTGTTTGCTCAACAACTGGCCCATGTTCGCCAGGACGCGGTACATCGAAAACTCTTCGGTGTAGCGCACTTCGGTGTAGCGACGGTTGGCGTTGTAGAGTTCGTTTTCACTGTCGAGCAGGTCCAGCAGGGTCCGTTGACCGAGGCCGAACTGATCCTGGTAGGCGATGCGTACGCGTTTGCTGGTGTCGGCGTATTCACGGGCGGTCGGGGTTTGTTTCTTGGCATTGACCATGGCGTTCCAGGCCAGGTGAATGTTCTCGTTGAGCTGGCGCAGGGCATTGTTACGAATGTCCATGGCCTGGTTGATCTTGTGCGAGTCGGAGGCCAGGCGCGCCTTGTCGCTGCCACCGCGGAACAGGTTGTAGTTCATTAATACACCGACCCGCCATTCATTGTCGTGACCTACATCACCCTGCACGTTGTTGTTCGCGCCCACGGCGGCCTCGGCGTCGAAGCGTGGGTAGAACGGCGACTTGGCGACCTCGTACTGGCTTTCGGCCGATTGCACGTCGGCCTGGGCGGATTTCAGGTAAGGGTTGTTTTCCACCATGCTCTGCTGGGCTTCGGGCAGGGAAGTGGGGACTTCGCCGCGAATCGACGGCGGGGTTTCGAGCTCATCGGGCATACGCCCCACAACGGCGTAGAAGTTCGACTCGGCGTCAGCCAGATCGACTTCGGCGGTGTCGAGGTTGTTTTCTGCCAGTGCCCGGCGAGCCGAGGACTGGTCGGCATCGGCGTTGCTGCCCACGCCGCGCTGGGTGCGCAGGCCGATCTGGTCGTTGACCCGCAAGTGCGCTTGCAGGTTGTTCTTGGCCAGTGTCACCAGTTCGCGGCGCTTGAGCACTTCGAGGTAAACCTCGGTGGTGCGCAGGGCCAGGTCCTGAGCCGTACCTTGAGCGTAATAGGCTCGCGAGTTGACCACGCCCTGGGTGCGCCCGACTTCATTGGCAGTGTTGAATCCGTCGAAGAGCATTTGCCGCAGACGCAATTCCGACTGGGTGTAGTTGAGGGTTTCGGTGTGGTGATTGCCGAACGCCCGGGTATTGGTGTTATCGCTGTACCCGCGTCCGTAGGCGGCGTTCAGATCAACCGATGGATAAAACCCCCCTTTGGCGACCTTCACATCCTCATCAGCCGACAGACGGCTGTCCACCCGCGATGCCAGCTCCGGGTGGGTCGCGATGGTGCTCTGGATTGCGTCGGTCAGCGTCATGGCCTGGGCCTGGGACGAGCAGGCCATGGCCAAGAGAACCGCGCTGCAGAGGGGGGTTAATAGGCGCATGGTGCATCTCCCTGATTCCTGATGGTGCTTATCAGTTGCCAATTATTTGACGATATTTGTAGGTAAAGTTGTTTCACATCTTTAACAAAAGAGCTAAGAACATTCTGGAGCGTAGCTAAGAAATTTTTTTCATAACGGGTATGCCAAAAAAAACTTATGCGCCCTGCAAAATCCAGCACATTGTTCAATTCGAAAGCCCTTGTTTTATGGGCTCTAGGGCGCTCATCGGGGTTTGAGGAAAGTTCCAATCCACTTATCGACATAGAGCGGAGAAGTGCTGGAAGGGAGGGATGCGAGCGATCTGGTGGCGACGGTTTTTTGTCACTTGACTGATTCGAGATCGTTACGCATCGCTCACAGGCAACGTTGTTGCGCACAGGGATCCGATGCCATTGATTGCAGAGGGCTTTCCCTAAAATCGTAAACAGCGCCGTGAGCGACTGGCTGGGCGAGATCGTTGCCGGGGCCGCGGCTTACTCAAGTAAACCGGCACCCGCAACACGATTCGCCAGACAACCCGCTTGAGCCATGCGCACGTTCTTCGCACAAACAAGCTGCCGACAGCGGTTGGCAGCGGAGGAAGTGCACATGGCTACGCTCATCGGTATCGTCAGTAAGGTCATCGGCCAGGTGTTCGCGGTTGCGATCGACGGCACCCGGCGTGCTTTGGTCGAGGGGGACAGGCTGTTTGCCGGCGACCAACTGAGCACCGGCGCAGAAGGCGCGGTGGCGGTGCATCTGCAAAATGGCCAGGAACTGACCCTCGGGCGCGGCAGCAGCATGCAGATGACGCCGCAGTTGCTCGCCAATCAGATTCCCCATGTGGACTCGTCTGAGGCGGTGACGCCGAGCGAAGCGCAGCTGACGGATGTCGCACAGCTGCAAAAAGCCATTACGGCTGGCGATGACCCGACCCAAACCGCTGAAGCCACTGCTGCCGGGCCTGCCACGACTACCGGTGTACCGGGCGGAGTCCAGGGCAGTGGTCATGGTTTCGTCCTGCTCGAAGAAGTGGGCGGGCGAGTCGATCCGATCATCGGCTTCCCCACTGCCGGTTTCAATGACATTCCTGAACTTCCCGAAGAACGCCTGAACGCCAATCCAGACAATAACGTTGTAGCGGACGATGCTCCTGTGGTGCCGCCGGTGGTTGCGCAAGTGCCGAACAATCCGCTCACCTTCGACGGCCTGTCGGAGCAGAACGGCGAGCGGACCGTCAATGAAGCCAACCTGGCCGACGGTTCGGCGAGGAACGCAGACTCGCTGACGCGAAGCGGCACCTTTACCATCAATGCGCCAGACGGGCTGACCAGCCTTAGCATCGGCGCGATCAACTTGATCAGCGGCGGCGTCGCGGCAGGTTTCCCACAGTCGATCACCTCCCCGCTGGGCAGCACGCTGACCGTCACCAGTTACAACCCGGCCACGGGCGTGGTCAGTTACAGCTACACCCTCAACCGTGCCGAATCCCACGCAAGCGGCGAGGGTGCCAATAGTCTTGTCGAACACGTCACCGTGGTGGCCAGCGACAGCAATGGCGACAGCATTACCGGTACGCTGGATATCAGCATCATCGACGACGTGCCCAAAGCAGTCGATGACAATAATGGCACCGCCTCGGAAACCCTGCTGACCCTCAACGGCAACGTGCTGACCAACGACGTGCAGGGCGCCGACCGCGTGACGCTCGGAGAAAACACCGGCCCCATCACTCCCGGGACCTTCGCCGGGACTTACGGCACCCTGGTGCTCAACGCCAACGGCACTTACACCTACACGCTGAACACCAGCGATGCCGACTTCATAGCCCTGCACGGCGGTGGCAGTGCGACGGAGACCTTCAGCTACACCCTCACCGATGCGGACGGCGACAGCAGCACCGCCAACCTGGTGCTGCAGATCCACAACAACGATGATTCGGTGACGGTTGGCGGTTTGAACGTTGGGGGCGGCGAACTCACCGTCTTCGAGAAAAACCTCAGCGACGGCAGCGCACCGGATGCCACGGCGTTGACCCAGAACGGCACCTTTACGGTCACCGCCCTCGACGGCGTAACGACCCTGACCGTCGGCGGTATCGCCGTGGTCACCGGCGGTGTGGCCGCCGGCTTTCCACAATCTATCACCACGCCACTGGGCAGCACCCTGACCATCACCGGGTTCAATGCCGCGACCGGGGTGATCAGCTACAGCTACACCCTCAACGATAACGAAGCCCACCCAACCGCCAATGGCGCCAACACTTTGCCTGAGCAGTTCGCCGTGACCGT